>JAOAUI010000043.1 GCA_030157685.1 Ferruginibacter sp.
TCCTTGTAACGGTACTTATATTTCAAATGTTGCAGATATTGAGGTTGTACATTTTGGAGGAGGTGTCTGGAATACCAGCAGTGTTGGCTTCAGTTCTAAATTAGGTACAACAGCTGCAGGCGATGTAACCTGGACCGGAGTAAGTATTTTCAGTCCGTTTACTTTAGCCAGCAGTACAGCTTCAAATCCATTACCCATCACCATCAATTATTTTAACGGCACAAAAAATAACGGCAACCATTTATTAAACTGGAAAGTTACCTGTGCAAGCACACCAAGTGCAACCATTGAAATGGAACGCAGTACCGATGGCCGCAACTACAACAGCATTTACAGCATTTTTGCAACCGCTGTACGCTGCCAGCAACCATTCAATTATACCGATAACCAACCGGCAAAAGGCATTAATTATTACCGCCTTAAGATGACCGATGCAGATGGTAAAGTAACTTACAGTACAATTGTTACTTTAATAAATGCTGTTAAGGGAATTGATGTAATGAACATTGCACCCAACCCGATTGTTAACGGCGCATTTAATGTAAAAATAAGCACTGCCGAAAAAATACAAATGGAACTGGTAATTACCGATATGCAGGGCAGGATATTGCAAAAACAATCTGTGCCCATGATTGCAGGATTTAACCAGGTACCCATGAATGTACAAAACCTAGCGGCAGGTACTTACCAGCTGTTTGGCAATAGTGCCGATGGCAGAACAAGGGTATTGAGGTTTGTAATTCAATAATAATTCAGGAAATTAAAATGATAAAGTTCTGCCTTTGGGCAGAACTTTATTTATTGAAAGCATTTATAAAGCAAAGTGAATCTATAACCTGTTACTTTAAGTATTTTTTGATGACTACATAACTGATAATTATCAGCAGCAGTAAAGTAACGATGGTGATATAAAGCCAGGGCTGGTCTTTCAGTTTGCGTTTTTCTTTTCTTGCTTTCTTTTTTGCAGTTTGTTTTTTCAGTTCACTGTTCAGCTGCTGCACCATCAGCGAAACATCTTTTTTATTCTTAAAACTTTCCAGTCCCTCTACAGCATCATTCATAAACTCATCCCCGGCCATCTGTTTTTCAATGTCGTGTGCTTCGGCAGCCGATAGGTTCTTATTCAGATAGTCGAGCAGTTTATCCTGTTCGATATCTTTATTTAAGTTTGATAGTATGTCTTTTAAATCATCACTCATTGTTGTAGTTCATTGTTCATAGTTAATAGTTCATGGTTGATGGTTTATAGCTCAAAGCCCGTAGCTCATTGCTCACAGCTTTTCTGCCTCCATCCGTTCCATGATAATCTTTAAATTCCGTTTGCCGTTTTGTATATGGCTTTTTACATGCATGATGCTATAGCTGGTTAACGCTGCAATTTCCTGGTAACTTTTTTTCTCCAGGTAAAACAAAGTTACACATTGTTGCTGCTCTTTGTTCAGTTGCAGTAAAGCGTTTGCCAGGTTATCCAGTGTTTTGTCTTTTTGAATATGCTGGCTGTTGCCATCCGGTTCGGCAGGTGTTGTTAAAGTCTGTTCATTTAGCTCTGTACTAAACCTGCCTTTGTCCCTCAGTTTCATCAGGCAGTGATTCTTTGCAATCATGTAGATCCAGCTTTTAAAATACTCCACTTTGTATTTATGCAGCTCATTGATTGCTTTTAAAAAAACCTGCTGCACGGCATCTTTTGCTTCTTCTTCATTTTTAAGGTACTTCATACTAACACCTAGCAGCAGCATGGTGTAGCGTTCCAGCAAAATACCCAGCCACTCATTATTGTGGTCTGCATAAAACCGGTTAAGCAGTTCTGCATCGCTGATATGGCTGTATTTATTGTTCTTCAAAACGTACCGGTGATTTTAATTTGAATGTACAGATTACTTTACAAAGGGAAACATTTATTTTATTTTTTTTGTTGCAATGCCTGTTTGTTTTTCAACACCAGGTATTCAAGCCACAGGGCTTTATTATAAGCTGCCGAATAAAAATGATAGATCAGGTAATTCCAATGCAGAAAAATTTGTTTCACTGGTGTAGGTTGTGCAAATGCAGCCCTGGCCTGGAAGAAAACAAACTCATCCTGATCTGTTTTTTCAAAATCTGCAATGGAATTAATGGTAAGTTCAGATACTGTGGCACCTAACCTTATCAATGCAGTTCGTAAAATAATACGATCCATGATATTGGTAACCTTCGCAAGTAATTTGTTTGCATCATCAATCAACTGCTTTTTGTACAACTGTAGTTCTGCTATATCAAATGCGCCAATCAATCTTGCTATATGATAAATAAGTACGGCAGGCTTTACATAACTGGGCGAAACATAAACCGGCCTTTTCATGTATTCCCGGTTTTTCAGTATTTCTGATAACAGGTAAATGGTTGCACTGTCTTCTTTTACCAGCGGTAAGTTTTTTTCAAAATTAAAGTATAGGATATTGCATTGTACGGCCAAATCAAAATCGGGGTGCATTTTTTCGCCCAGGTAAGTACTGTAGGCAGGTATTTCCCTGTATTTTTTAAAAGTGGAGTTGATCCTTCTTTTTTTAAGATTACTTACTGCTATCAATCTTTCTTTCAATGCTGTATTATCGTTGTCGTTATTGTCGCCGGCCAGTAAAATCATTACACTGTCATCTGCATCATCGCCCTGCGCAAGAATCCCGGTAAGGCGATTAATGAAAAAGGCATGAGGAAGAATAGGAGCGTTAACCGGCCAGAAACTGTAATAAGGTTTGCCATTTGGGTTTCTGTAATAAGGGTAAGAGGCTTGTGCATTTTTTATGATACGCTGTGCTATTATTTTGTTATCATCGCTTAAGTAAGGCCTAAGCTTATTTAAAGTAAAAGCTGTTATAGCTGTAAAAAATATATTGTTATCGGGTTGGTAGTTGTGCGGAAAACCGGCGCACTTCCTGTAAGCGGGAAACATGCCCGTGTAGAACTCGTTATCCTGCTTAAACTGTGATGCTTCAATATCTGCCAGTAGCTTACTTATTAATGCTGAATCGGTTTGGGCAAATGAGCCACTTGCAAGAATAAGTACGAAAACAAAAAATATAGTAAGTTGTTTTTTCATAAAGTTAAACCCGCCTTCGACAGGCTCAGGCTGACAGCTTTTAGTTTTAAAGCTTATCTATAAAAACACTTTTTCATTCGGCAAGTTTATAAGCATACCACAACCACTTTAAAAAATTTCCGGGCTTTTCCATATCCACAATCATATCTTTTCGTTGCAACTGCTGCCAGTTAATTTTTTTACCTGTTTTTTGCTGCATACGCACAAACTGATCAAGCGCCACAACAGATCTTGCATTGATGGTGTTCATCACAAAACAAAATTCTTTTTTATTTTTTTTGGCATATGGCAATGCCATTATCTTTTGATTTTGTAAACGAACTCTTGCTAAAAAATTTTTCCTGAGTTCTGTAAAATCATCACTGGTATTTACTAATGTATAGATATTGTCTCTTACATCTTTGTACAGGTCAAAAATATCATTACCCAGTTGGTATAAGCTGCCGATGCAGAACAACACTTGTTTCATTTGTTCATCAGCCACATCATCCAGGCATTGATGATAAATAATTACAGAAACGGCTCCTTTTGTATAAGTTATATGCTCCAGTTCTTGTACCGAAATTGTGGAGTTTGTTTGCCGGGCTGTTTCAATCTGTATGTCCAGCACATTTTTAGCAGCCTGCAGGTAGGCTTCTTTATGTGGTACATCGCCTAATAAAAATATTTGTATCTCTTTGGCCACATGGGCCGAAAATGTTGTGGCAGTGTAGCTTTCAGGAGTGTATGTTATTGACCTGATACTTTCTATATCCAGTTTATCTACATCAAAGAGGTCATCACCAACGGGTGTTAAAATACCAAATAAGGTAGCTCTTTTTCTTTCGGCATCTGTAAGTGTTCGTCCGTATAACTTTGTATAATTACTGCATAAAAAAGAGGTGATAAAGAGGCCATAGTAATTGAGTATCTTTTTTTTCTGTTCATCTTTGAATGTTCCGCCGTATTTATTTTCCAGCTCATGCAGGTAAGGAACCAGGAAGGTTTTATTGTATTGCTTTTGTTTTTTTATTTCTTTATAAACGTTGCGGGATATGCTGATATACCTGAATAGCCTCATTGTTGAATTGGTTCCTGTATTTTAAATATACAAAGATTAGCAGTGACTCAGTTTAAAAAGTTGTCAGGGTGAACTTGTTGGACCCGGTGTATTCGTATAGACCCGCCTTCGACAAGCTCAGGCTGACAGCTCAATGGCTTAACGGGAATTCAAACTGGGACATTTTCCAAAGATTCCGGTTTGGTAATTGCAAAACGTTTAATTGAAACGATCAGCCGCCATCAACTTTATTTGTATTTACCTGCGATTGTTTTGTTTCAGCGTCCGTTTTTTTGGGCTTATCCAAAAACAACATCTTTATAGCAATGATGATCATCAATACGGCAAATACTTTTTTAAGTGTTTCCTGCGATATGGATAATGCAATCTTACTTCCAAAAAAACTCCCGGCTAAAAAACCAATTGCCAGCAGGCCTACTATTTTGAAATCAACATGGCCCTGCTTATAATACTGGAGTACGCCAAAAATACCCACCGGCAGCATGATCATAGCAAGTGATGTGCCCTGTGCGGTTTTCTGGCTGAAGCCAATAAAATAAACCAGCGCCGGCACAATGATGATGCCGCCGCCCACGCCCACAAGCCCGCTTAAGATACCGGCTGCAACCCCTACCAGTATAATGATAAGAATAGTTTGTATATCCATTGGTTTGGTTTTAATGGTCATTTGGGAAATGTTGTTTTGTACAGTGCAATGGAGTCATTAATAACTTTATAGGCAGCTTCTGCATTTTGAAATTCATCTATCTCCACAATTTTATTTTCCAGTACTTTATACTGCTCAAAATAATTACGCAGTACGGCAATAAAATGTTTGGGTAGTTCATCTAAGCTTTTTATATAATTAACTCCCGGATCTTTGGATGCAACGGCAATTATTTTATCATCGGCCACACCGGTATCAATCATCTGCATATTGCCAATAACCCTAGCTTCCACGAGGCAAAGCGGTTGAATACTTTCGCTGCACATCACTAAAATATCTAGCGGATCTCCATCCAGGCCCAGGGTTTGCGGTATAAAGCCATAATTTATGGGGTAATGAAAAGAAGAGTAAATGATGCGGTCTAATTTTAATAAGCCCGTCTTTTTATCAATTTCATATTTTGTACGGGAGCCTTGCGGAATTTCGATGAGGCCATTAACAACCTGCGGAGCATTATCTCCGTAATGGGCGCCGTGCCAGGGATGAAGTGTGTACATGTTTAAGGTTTAGAAGTTTAGGGTTTAGTAGTTTAGGGTTTGGTGATAACGCCTCACGTCTCACCACTCACGCTTCACGTCTCAAGAACTTTTCATTATCAGTTGGTATCCTGCAAATGTTGCAGCAATACCCAATACAACGCTTAAAGCGATATACAAAAAAGCCATTCCTGTTTTTCCGCTTTGCAGCAGCTGCATATTCTCCAGTGTAAAGGCCGAGAAGGTTGTAAAGCCGCCACAGATACCGGTTGCCAGAAATAATTTCCAGTTGTTTGCAAAACTTTCATCTTTAATACTGAAGGCCAATACCAGGCCAATAATAAAACTGCCCATGATATTTACAGATAGTGTAGCGTAAGGAATTTTTTTGGCGCTTATCAGCAATGTGGCAGCATACCTGAGTATGGAGCCGATGCCACCTCCCAAACCAACCAGTAATATGTTTTTAATCATCTGCTGTTTATAAATTTCCGGAGAAAGTATATTTGAGGTCAACAAGCCATTTGCCATTAATACGAACCAGTTTTAAAACAGTTTTATCGGCACGGCTGTAACTGTTGCTATAATTAAAAATAAAAATACTGTCTGGTTTTACAACACTGGTTTCATTTACTATGATCTGGGCTTCCTTATATTTTTCAAGGGTTGCTTTATCTTTTCCGCTATACTGTTTTTTAAAGCGTTCAAATATCTGGGTATTGGTTTCATCTTTATACAGGTACTGCTCCGCTTCCTTAAAATTGTTGTCCAGTAATGCACGTACAAAGGCAGTAGCTACATCTATATCTGTAACGGCTGTTTTTTTCTGATCGGGATTGCTACAGGAGAAAATGGCTGCAGTGAGTATGATGAGGGTGAGGTATTTTTTAATCATGGTTAAAGTTAAACATCTTTTAATAAAGAAAAAAGCATCCCGACGTCAGTCGGGATGCTTTCTTAAAAATATTAATGGGGTTAGTTTTTATCCATAGCACCTTTCAGCGAGTCCAGGGCCTTCATTCCTTTATCCATCATCATTTTAAGCGAATCGGCACTCATGTTTTTGAATTTATCCATTTCTTCCTTCATATCACCCATTTGCTCGTCGTTCATACCTTTCTCCTTCATTTTTTCGGCACCCATGCTCATCATGGTAGCCATATCCATGGCTACTTTCCATTCTCCGCCTTCTTTCTTCAATACAAAATCAACTGCTTCGCCACTCTTTTTCTCTTTTACATTTACAGTAGCTCTATCTCCGTCAATTTTGGCTTCACCCATTTCCATTTTAGTTTTATCAAACTGTTCATCGGTCTTGTCTTCTACGGTATTGTCTTTCATTTTCATACCCATTTCCATCAGGTCAAACATGGCTTTACTATCTGCAGTGGCCAGTTTACGGGCTGCCGCAATATCTTTTTTAGCCATGGCATCAAAGAAGCTGGTTAGTACAGCTTTGGGATCGCCGCCACCGCTTTTACAGCTGCTGATGTAAAGAGCCGAAAAAGCAAAAAGCACTACTAATAATTTTTTCATAAACTATTTTTTAAGGTTAATTATCCGCCAATCAAAGGCTGAATAGTTATAAAATTAATTTTATTTTGATTAAGAATGCATTCCGGGCTATTCTTTTTTTCTGTTTATAGAATCCAGCGCCTCTAATCCTTTCTTAATAAACATTTTCAGGGTATCGGGGTTCATTTTCTGTAATTTTTCAAGGCCATCTTTCAGGTCTCCTTTGCGGCTGCCCATATTACCTTTCATGCTGTTAAACATTTCATTGCCGGGTTTGGTAAGGGCTATCTTCCAGGTATTATCTTCTTTTACCAGTTCAAATGTTTGTTTGGTAATCTTTTTACCATTTAGTGCAGCCGTATCTTTTGTTATGATTTCTGCTTCCACCGTGGCATGGTCGCCATCTATCTTTTCGTTCTTTAAACTGTACTCAATATGTTGCGCCTTGTCTTTTAATTCTTCGGTCATCCTGCTTTTTATTTTCTGTATTCCTTCCGGGTCAATACCGGTCATAAATTTTTCAGCAGCTTCCAGCATGGCCACATCTGCTTTGGTAATGGACTTTTTCATTTCTTCAATATTGCCGTTCTTCATGGCTGTAAACATATTTTCCATTACAACTGTTGGCGGATTTTCCGGTTCCTGCTTACAGGCTGCCAGGCAAAGCAGTAAACAACATGCAGTGATTATTTTTTTCATGGTTATATTTTAAACCTAAAATTAATTTTATT
>JAOAUI010000044.1 GCA_030157685.1 Ferruginibacter sp.
AAGCCTGCCGCTAGCGTTCATCCTGAGCCAGGATCAAACTCTCCATTGTAAATGAGTTGTTTGAACGTGACTTGTAATTTCTCATTGAAAAATTAACGTCAAATTCTAAATTAATATTTGCGCTAACATTACCTTGATAATCAATTAATTATTTGCTGCTGTTTCCAAACTTTCAAAGAACTTTATGACTTTACTTTTTGCCCCTTTTTTAATTGGGAGTGCAAATGTAGGAGTCTTTATTTTATCACCAAAATTTATTTGCTTTTTTCCGTCTTTTTTTTTGCTTCTTTTCCTTTGAAAAGAACCCCTTTTTTAATTGGGAGTGCAAAAGTAAGAGTGGAGAGTTTAACCACCAAATTTAATTTCAATTTTCGTGAAATTATTTTTGATTTTAACAGTACTTTTTATGTGAGATTTTGTTAAGAACTAATGCCTTTTTTCAAAAGCGGACGGCAAAGATAAGGGTGGAATAACTGTTGCCAAAATAAATATCAATCTTAATTATTAACACAGGCAAAAATTGAATCTAGATATCACCTAAAAAGTGGCGTAGTACTGTGTTTCAGGATTTTAAAAAAAAATTGAGTTTTTTTAAAAAAAAACCGGAATTGATCCTGATCAGCATAAATAAGCCGGATTTGAAGGTAAATCGACCTACAACCTAAACTGAAAATAAGAGATGAAAATGCTGTGTGCGTCCGAAAATTTTTATGGAAATGCAACTTTTTGAAGAAATAAACCATCAGGCGGCATTGAAAAATCGGCCTTGGTACAATCTTTTGATTCAATTATAGCTTTGAATTCATCAAAATTTATTTTCTGTTTACCCATTAACAGCATCGTTCCCACCAATCCCTTTATCATTCCTCTTAAAAAACGATTGGCTTTTACCTTATAAACCAGGCAATCTGTCTCCTGCACCCACTCGCTTATATATATATTACACAGAAAATTGTTTACCTGTGTATTTCTTTTGGAAAAGCTGGTAAAATCATTATGCTCTCTAATCTCACCGGCAGCCTGTTGCAGCAAAGTAATATCAACCGGATAAGGTACATAACAGGCCCTATCTTGCAGAAAGGGGTCTTTCCGCTGGTATATATAGTAATGATACTCCCTGCTTATAGCATCAAACCTGCAGTGTGCATGTTCAGCTACCTTAAATATCTGTTTGCAAACAATATCGCCAGGAAGAATTGCATTCAGGTTATAAGAACCATCCTCTATTGGAGTATCACTGTCGAAATGAAAAAAATTCTGCAAAGCATGCACGCCTGCATCTGTACGGGATGAACCGGTTAACTCAAACTTCTGCCTGTAAAAAATTTCCAGTGCTTTTTCCAACTCTGCCTGCACAGAATTTGCATTCTGCTGCTTTTGAAACCCCGAGTAATTGGTGCCTTTATAGGAAACCTCAATAAAATAACGTGGCATTTGTAACCTTTGAGCGTTTTGTTTAGTATTAGATTATGATTAATGTTTCAAAAATACTTATTCTGCCTGTTTTTGCCATTTAAATAAAAACCTGCTGTACATTACCCCTACCACACTTATTTTTGTACCCTAAATTTTAAATATGAAAAGAATTGTTTTTTTACTTGCATTAATTGCAGGTCCCTTTTTTGTGATGGCACAGCCTGGAGCCCAACCACAGGACACTTCCTGGAAAAAAATCCTGCGGGAATCCAATCCCAGGATCAACGACCTGGTGCATACCAAACTGGATGTGAGGTTTGATTACGACAAATCTTACCTGTATGG
>JAOAUI010000045.1:0-21801 GCA_030157685.1 Ferruginibacter sp.
GCGAGGCACAATACAGCGTTGTTTTTAAATTAGGAAAATACCCTGATAAGCATAATAATGACACTGCTTTTCTTGCTGGAAGTTTTAATAACTGGAATCCCGGAAACAATGCCTTTCGATTTTTACTTACCAATGAAAATAGTTTTGAGTTAATACTCAATTTGCCTGCCGGCCAGTACGCCTATAAATGTACAAGGGGCAATTGGGGAACAGTGGAATGTTTTGCAGATGGAAAAGACATAAACAATCATTCGTTCCGGATAACTGCCGATACAACCATTGAAATAAATATTGAAGCCTGGAGGGATGATTTTGCTCCTGTAACTAAAATGCATACTGCCAGTAAACAGGTGCAGGTGATGGATACCGCATTTTTCATTCCGCAGTTAAACAGAGCCAGGCGCATCTGGATCTATTTGCCCGAAGGATATGAAAAAAATAAAAAAGAATACCCGGTTATGTATATGCACGACGGGCAGAATATTTTTGATGAATACACTGCCGGTTTTGGCGAATGGGGCGTTGATGAATGCCTGGACAGTTTGATAAATGCCGGAAAACAGGCTTGCATTGTTGTAGGTATTGATAATGGCCCTAAAAGATTGAATGAATACAATCCCTTTGCATTTCGAAATTTTGGAGAAGCGGAGGGAGACCGGTACCTTGACTTTATTGTACAAACCCTTAAGCCTTTTATTGATAAAAAATACAGAACACTTTCCTCAAAAGAAAATACGATCATAGCCGGCAGTTCAATGGGTGGCCTCCTCTCATATTACGCAATGATAAAACAGCCACAGGTTTTTGGTAAGGCAGGTATTTTTTCTCCGGCTTTCTGGACAGCACCGGCAATTAACTCCTTAACCGATTCGCTGGCAGCAAAAGTGAACGGTAAATTTTTCTTTTATATAGGCGGACAGGAAGGAGCGGCTTATTTAAATGATATGGTGACGATACAGGAATTGCTGGGAGAAAAATCTACCGCCATGATCTACTCTGTTGTTGATGATGAGGGCATGCACAATGAAAAAGCCTGGCGTAAATGGTTTGCAGAATTTTATAACTGGATAATGGCCGAGGGTTTTAACAAAGTAATGAAAGTTGATGAGTAACTAGATGATATAACAGCTTCCCTGTATTGCCAGCTCGGTATTTTCAAAAACTTCTTTTGTTTCCTGCAAAAACTCATCAAGAATTTCATATTTGGATGAGAAATGACCGATCAATAATCTATTCACTTCCCCTTTTTTTGCAATGGTCCCTGCCTGTACTGTGGTGCTGTGAAACCTGGCTGCGGCCCTTTCATGCAAATCCTTCAGGTAAGTAGTTTCATGATACAACAAGTCAACTCCTTTTACTTTTTCTGCAAGGCTCTCATCAAAAATGGTATCGGCACAATAGGCATAACTCTTACCTTTTGAGGCAGCGGTTGTTACTTCCTCATTGGGTACAATGGTGCCTTTTTTGGTAACATAATCTTCGCCCATTTGCAGGTTATCATAAAAAGCTGCCGGTATCTCATAAATTTTTGCACGTTCAGCATCCAGTTTCCTGGGCTTTTTTTTCTCACGGAATAAAAACCCCCAGCAATCTATCCGGTGCTTCACTTTAAAGCACTCAACTGTCATTTTATTTCCGTCAACAATCAAGCCTTCCTTTTGCAAAGGATGAAAATGTAAATTGAAACAAAGATGTGTGGCAGCAAAATTGAGTTGTAGTGTTATTAACTGCTCCAGTTCTGGTGGTGCATGCAAATGCAGGTCCTGTGTGCGGTTAAGCAGGCTCATGCTGGTGAGTATGCCTATCAGACCAAAATAATGGTCGCCATGTAAATGCGAAATAAAAATGTGGTTTATCTTGCTGCGTTTAATCTTGTATTTAGACAGCTGCATCTGTGTTCCTTCGCCACAATCTATTAAAAAACTCTCTTCCTGGGTTTGTAAAACCTGGGCAGTTGGGTTTCTGTCAAAAGCGGGTATTGCAGAGTTGTTTCCTAGTATAGTTAGTGCAAGCAAGTATATTTGGTTTTGGGTTTTGTGTTTATTGTTTTGTGTTCATTTGAGAATAAGCTGCATTATAGAGTAAAGACTGTAATAGCTATTGAAGTGCTGCTTAACTCCATACTCAAGACTCCAAACTCCAAACTGTTGTTACTCGTCTCTCAAAAAATCCCTTTCAATTTCTTCCATCTGCAAAATGTCCCATGCTTCACTTTCTGTGGGTGTAATATTCAACAGTTCCAGCAGTTCTTTGCTTTCCAATAATTGTACCACATCTTTTTGCAGGGCACAAATCACAAATGAGCAGTCATTTTCGTAAAATTTACTTTGAAGCTGTGCAATGTTTTCGCCCATTTCTTCATCTATGGATTGTACCGCATCCATTTTTAAAATAACATGTGGTATGTCTTTTTGCAGGTATCCAAGCAACAATTGGTTCAGTTCATCTGTCATATTAACAGATAAATGCGCTTCTTCAGGCGTAATAACAGTAAATCTTTCTTTGGTATCTATTTTGACATTCATTGGTTAAGATAATTGTTTTAGAAGTTGTTCTTTGTAAAGTAAAGAAAATTTTACTATCGGGATTTGCAAAATCAGGAGAATTTTATTGCAGCATAGCAAACTGTGTTTAAAATACCGGTAAATTGCTGAACCGGTTACTGGTTATTTTTTCTGAAAAGTATTACCAAAATAGAAAGTCTACTTTTTAACATATTAACATTTCGTAAAACAGGCAAACTTTATCTTTGAAATTAACGTTATTATTGTACAAGCTAAATTCAATATAAAATGGATAATAATTTTTCAGCACAGGTAAAAGAGATCATCTCCTACAGCAGAGAGGAGGCATTGAGATTGGGAAACGATTTTATTGGGACAGAGCATTTGGTATTGGGTTTAATCCGCGATGGCGAAAATACGGCTATTAAAATATTAAAATCACTCAATATCGATCTGTCCGAACTTCGTAAAGAGATTGAAATTGCGGTGAAGGATAAAACCGGAAAAAATATTGCAAACATCAACTCACTTCCATTAACTAAGCAGGCCGAAAAAGTGATCCGCATAACAGTGCTGGAAGCCAAGGCGCAAAAAAGTGCATTGGTAGAAAGTGAACACCTGATGCTTTCAATTTTAAAAAATAAAGAAAATATTGCCACACAAATTTTAAACCAGTTTGATGTGGATTACGATGTATTTAAAAACGAACTCGGGTTTGTAACCAGCAATCCGCCATCGGCCGAATTCAGCGATGAAGGAGAGGATGATTTTGATGAAGAAAGAAAACAATATGGCGGCCAAAAACCACAGCGCCCTGGTGCTGCCAATCAGCCTAAAACAAAAACACCGGTACTGGATAATTTTGGAAGAGATATAACCAGACTGGCAGAGAATGGTTCTCTTGACCCGATCGTAGGCAGAGAAATTGAAATAGAAAGAGTTTCTCAAATATTATCACGCCGCAAAAAGAATAACCCCATTTTAATTGGCGAGCCTGGTGTGGGTAAAACCGCTATTGTAGAGGGTTTGGCGCTGCGTATTGTGCAGCGTAAAGTTTCCCGTGTGTTGTTTGATAAGAGAGTGGTGAGTTTGGATTTGGCTGCCCTGGTTGCCGGTACAAAATACCGTGGCCAGTTTGAAGAAAGGATGAAAGCCATTATGAATGAGCTGGAAAAAAATCGCGATGTGATCTTATTTATTGATGAGATACATACCATTGTTGGTGCAGGTGGTGCCAGTGGCTCTTTAGATGCTTCCAACATTTTTAAACCGGCTTTAGCCAGGGGAGAACTGCAGTGTATTGGTGCATCAACCCTGGATGAATATCGTATGCATATTGAAAAAGATGGTGCACTGGATCGCCGTTTTCAAAAAGTATTGGTTGAGCAGCCTTCGGTTGCAGAAACAATAGAGATACTGAATAACATCAAAAGCAAATACGAAGATTACCACAATGTAACCTACAGCCAGGAAGCGATTGAAGCCTGTGTAAAATTGAGCGACCGTTACATGACAGACAGGTTACTTCCTGATAAAGCAATTGATGTACTGGATGAAGTAGGAGCCCGCAAGCACATTAAAAATATTAATGTACCGGAAGATATTATTGAACTGGAGAAAAAGATTGAAGACATCAAACTTGAAAAAAACAAAGTGGTAAAGAGCCAGCGTTTTGAAGAAGCTGCATCTTTAAGAGATACAGAAAAACGTTTACAGGAAGAACTGGAAGCAGCAAAAAATGCCTGGGAAGAAGAAAGCAAACACAAGCGTTACCCGATTGAAGAAGAAGATATTGCTGAAGTGGTACACATGATGACGGGCATACCGGTAAAAAGAATGGTACAGGCAGAAACAGACAAACTGCGCCGCATGGCAACTGATCTGCAGGGGGCTGTTGTTGGACAAACAGATGCCATTTCAAAAGTTGTAAAAGCCATACAGCGTAACAGGGTAGGGTTGAAAGATCCTAAAAAACCAATTGGTACGTTTATTTTCCTGGGCCCAACCGGTGTTGGTAAAACAGAACTGGCCCGTTCGCTTGCAAGGCATATGTTCGACAGTGATGATGCACTTATACGCATTGACATGAGTGAGTACATGGAAAAATTCACCGTAAGCCGCTTAATTGGTGCACCTCCGGGATATGTAGGTTACGAAGAAGGTGGTCAGCTAACTGAAAAAGTTCGTCGCAAACCCTATTGCGTAATATTATTGGATGAAATTGAAAAAGCGCATCCGGATATTTACAATATTTTGTTACAGGTGTTGGATGATGGTATGTTAACCGATGGAATGGGCCGCAAGGTTGATTTTAAAAATACCATGATCATCATGACATCCAACATTGGTGCTAGGCAGTTAAAAGATTTTGGTGATGGAGTTGGTTTTGCAACAGCCAATCGTATGGAAAATGCTGATGAAAATAACAAAGCAGTTATTGAAAAAGCATTGAAACGTACTTTCAGCCCTGAGTTTTTAAACAGGATTGATGATGTGGTTGTATTTAATTCTTTGAGCAAAGAAAATATTTTTGAGATCATTGATATTGTAATGCAGGGCGTAATAAAACGCCTTACCAACCTGGGTTTGGCCATGGAGTTAACTCCGGAGGCAAAAAGCTTTATTGCTGATAAGGGTTACGATGCCCAGTTTGGCGCCAGGCCTTTGCATAGGGCCATTCAAAAATACCTGGAAGACCCTTTAGCTGAAGAGATACTGAATATGAACATCAAGAACGGAGATGTGATGGTGGCTGAAATGGATGAGACCGGAGAGAAAATAAGATTTGTGCTGAAGAAAGAAGAAAAGAAAAAAGAAAAGAAATCCGAAGCGTAATTTTTAAAATAAATATTTATTAAAAAAGAAGTGTCCTGAACCTGAAGGGCACTTCTTTTTATTTTTATTATTGCCTTGTTTTGTTGATTTTTGTGGTAATGAAAAATATTATTATCACTATTGATGGATGGTCTTCCTGCGGTAAAAGCACATTGGCAAAACAATTGGCAAAAGCACTTGGTTACGTATATATAGACAGTGGTGCCATGTACCGTGCCATAACCCTTTATTTTTTGCGTAATCATATTAACTGGCTTAATACAGAAGATGTAAATAATGCTTTAGCGGATATTACCCTTAGTTTTAAATTCAATAACAAGACACAGCAATCTGAGATTTACCTGAACGAGGAAAATGTTGAATATGTGATCAGGGATTTGGTAATAGCTGAAAAAGTAAGTGAGATAGCCGCCATTAGAGAAGTAAGAACCTTTGCTGTTGCCCAACAGCAAAAAATGGGTGAAGAAAAAGGGATTGTTATGGACGGCCGCGATATTGGTACAACTGTTTTCCCCGATGCCGAACTTAAATTTTTTATGACTGCTGATATAGCCGTACGTGTAGAAAGAAGGTATATCGAAATGTTTGAAAAGAATCCCAACACCTCTATTGATGATGTAAAGGCAAATCTTGAAATGCGTGACTATATTGATTCTAACAGGGAAATAAGCCCCCTGCGGAAAGCTGCAGACGCTGTTGAACTGGATAATACTTCCATCACCATTGATGAGCAATTAAAAATTGCTTTGCAACTGGCTAAGGAAAGAATCAACCGGGAACAGGATTAATCATTTTAAAATAATTTTAAAAAAATTTGTTTTTTTTAAAATTTGTTATATTTTTGTTTTCGCTTAACCAATTTACCACATATCCCATCTATAGGATTTTGCTATCCTATCATAAAGACCACCAGAAGTTTTAAATATTCCTGAATTTCCACCACCCCCAATCGGAACATGTTGTGCTTTAACAGGTATGCTTTGCCTGTTGATAATTAAATTTATTAAACATGTTATTGAAATTTATGAAACAAACTTCTGCTAACTCCGGTGTGTCTTTTAAAAAGTACCTGGTAATCCTTCTGACAATTTTAAGTTTTTCATTCATTCAGTCTGTATTTGCTCATAGTGTTGACAGCTATAGCGGTACTTGTGCATCTGGCCCGCAATACAAAGTGACTGCTGTAGTTTCAAATGTAAATAATACATCTAACTATCGTTGGCAATGGAAAAATTCCTCAAACGTTTGGGTATGTTTTGTTAATGGTGCCAATACCATCAATGGAATTTCTTACAACGTAAGTGGTGCTGTTTATAATTTAACAACTACACCCGGCCCGATTATTTTTACTAATCCGGGAAGTGGTTTACAGGGACTGGAGATCAGAATGGTGATTTCAGATGGTAATGGAGTTAATCCATGTACTTTACCAGCAGGTAATACGTGGACAAGTACAACCAATCACTTCATTAATGTTGCTAATACTGCCTGTGCACCATGCAATGGCAGGGTTACCAGTTTATATTTTAATGAATTAAATGGTGGCGCAGATTTACAAATCACCAATGGTGCTACATTTACCCCAACTCAATTGGGTTCATTATATAATCTGGAAGCAGGTACTTCGGGCACAATAGGAAGTGTAAAATATACAATAACAGGCCCTACACCAACATCAAATATTGAAAATACAACTCCTTATAACAGCCCTGGAACCGGCAGCGGGGCATGGACTGGCGCTGTAGGAACATACACTGTAAATTTAAAAACCTACAGTGGTGCCGATGCAACCGGTACGTTATGCCATGATACTACTATCACATTTAGTATAATAACCACTAACTGTAATTGCCCTGGTGCCAATATAGTTTTAAATCCAGGCTTTGAAAGCGGTACAACCAATTGGTCTTCATCAGGCGGTACACTTGCAGCCGGTAATGGTGCCGTTGCATGTGGTTCTTTCTCAGGCGATTTGAATAATACATCAGCAAGCAGCAAAGCATGGCAGGTAATAGGAACAGATTTGGCTATTGGTACGGTAGTTAATGTATCAGTATATGCCGGTACACACGATAATACCTTCAATAACTGGGTAGCTGTAGAATTTTTAAATGCTTCCAATGTTGTTCTGGGTACTTCTGTATATGTTCAGGTTGATAAGATTTTAGCGAATTCACCTGCCGGCCCACAATTATATAATTTTACTGCAACAGTTCCAACAGGAACTAAATATACAAGAGTAGCATTTGGCGGTACCGGAAGTTATACTAAAACAGATCGCTGGTGTGTGTACACAACACCTCCTGTAAACGGTTCAATAGGCGACAGGGTTTGGTTAGATGCAAATGGTAATGGTATTCAGGATGCCACAGAAACAGGTGGAATAACCGGTGTAACTGTACAGCTAAGAAACTCAGCAAATACAGTTATTGCCACTCAAAATACAAATGCAACTGGAAATTATTTATTTACAGGATTAGCAGCAGGTACTTATACCGTTGTTTTCCCTGTGTCAATAAGCGGCGCAGTTGTTACTACTCAAAATGTTGGCACCAATGATGATATTGATAGCGACCCGAGCCAGGCAACTGGTATAACAGGAAATATTGTACTTGCTGCTGCACAAAATATTACAAATGTAGATGCAGGATATTGTCCTGTAAACCTGCAATTAGGTAACAGGGTTTGGTATGATACTGATAATGATGGAATAAATGATGCAGCAGAAAACGGTATCAGGAATGTAACTGTTAAGTTATATAAAGATGACAATAATGATAATGTTGCTGATGGGGCCGCCCTTGCAACTTTGCTGACAGATGTAAATGGTAACTACTTATTCAGCAACCTGGCACCAGGTAACTATATTGTTGGTGCCGTTGCGCCAAACGGATATGTGAGCAGCAGTGTTAATGGCGGCGATCCTGATAACAATACGGACTTGGATGATAATGGACAGGTTGCTTCTGCCGGTAATGAAATGAGGGGACTTGCTATTACAATAACCGGTGGTGCTGAGCCCAGTGGCAATACAAATAACACATACGATTTTGGGTTCTTGCCTGATTGTGCATGTGTAAATTCAACATCTAATTTATTAGTGAATCCAAGTTTTGAAAACGGAACTACAGGATGGAGCTGGAGCGGCGGTACCCTAACTACCGGCACCGGCTATATAGCCTGTGGTACAAAAAATGGTTTTAATAACTGGAGTTCCGGTACCTCAAAAGTTTGGCAGGATGTAACAGTTGCAGCAGGTTCAACTGTATCTTTCTCAGCATTTGCTGGTACACATGCACCAGGCATTGCCTGTAGCCCTAAACTTAGTTTGGTATTTTTAAATGCAGCCAATACTGCAATCAGCCAAACAGATGTAACCGTAACAAGGGTAGTAGGTGATTATAACGACCAGTTAGAACAATATTCAATAACAGCAGTTGCTCCGACTGGTACAGTTAAGGTAAGGGTACAAAGTACAATTACCTGTAACACCATGAAGCTTGATGCTTTCTGCTTAACAGTTACGGTGCCACCAATTGGATCAATAGGCGACAGGGTATGGAAAGATACTGATGCTGATGGTATACAGGATGCAGGTGAAGTTGGTATAGCAGGTGTAACCCTTGTATTATTAAATTCAGCCGGCCAGCCAATTGCTACTACTACAACCGATGCTTTTGGTAATTATAAATTCAGTGGTTTGCCTGCAGGTAATTATTCTGTAAGAATTACGCCTCCGGCCAATTATACTTTATCGCCCAAAACACAGGGTGCTGATACTAATTTAGACAGCGATTTTGATCCTATTACTTATACAACCGGAACGGTAACATTGGCATCAGGTCAAAACCGTACAGATATTGATGCCGGCCTTAATTTCAAACAACCTCTTCCAGCCAGTGTTGGCGACCGTGTATGGTTAGATAACAATGGTGATGGTGTACAGGATGCAGGCGAGCCAGGCGTTTCCAATGTATTGGTAACCCTGTACAACAGCAGTAATGTTGCGGTACGCTATACCTATACAGACGTAAACGGTAATTACCTGTTTACAGATGTAACACCAGGTAATTATACCGTTGGATTTAGTTTACCTCCTGCTTTTGTTTTCTCTCCAAACAATGGAGCAATAAGCGGAGCAACCAATAGTGATGCAATACCTGCAACAGGAAGAACAGCTTCGTTCACCGTTAATGCAGGAGACCAGATCACTTATGTTGATGCCGGTTTAAAAACACAGGTTTCAACAAACGGTAGTATCGGAGATTTTGTATGGAATGATATTAATAAGAATGGTATTCAGGAAGCAGGCGAACCTGGCATTGCAGGTGTAACTGTAAGACTGGTTAATGCAACCACCAATGCCATCATAGCCACTACTACCACAGATGTTACAGGTAAATATATTTTCAATGATTTGCCAGCCGGTGATTACAAAGTAGAATTTGTAACGCCTGCCGGATACACCGTAACAACTAAATTATCTTTCAATCCACAGGCTTCTAATACAGACAGTGATGTTGATGGTTTAACATCAAGAACTGCAACATTTACGCTTAATGCGGGTCAACGTATTGTTACTGTTGATGCAGGTTACTGGTTAACTACATCTTCGGGCACCGGTAAAATTGGTGACCGTGTATGGCTGGATGCCAATCAAAATGGTGTACAGGATGCAGGGGAAACCAATGTACAGGGTATGACAGTTGTATTATATGACGCTGCAAATCTTGCTATCAAACAAACAGTTACAGATGGTAATGGTAACTACCTGTTTACCGATCTGGCAGCTGGTAATTACACCGTAGGTTTCAGCAATGTTCCACAAGGTTATACATTCACAACACAGGGATTGGGTACTGCCGCCACAGGCAGCGATGCTAACCCTGCAACAGGCAAAACAGGTACTATCGCTTTAGCCGCAGGCCAGACCAACCTGGATGTAGATGCCGGTATACGCTCAGTAATGGCCGGTACTGCATCTATCGGAAACAGGGTATGGAGTGATTTAAATAATAACGGATTACAGGATGCCGGTGAACCAGGTATTGAAGGAGTAACTGCAGAGTTACTTGACGCAGCCGGTAACCCAATTGATAAAGATCCAAACACAGCTGGTGTACAACCAACCACTACAATAACCAATGCACTGGGCGAATACCTGTTTACAGGTTTAGCAGCCGGTGATTACAGAGTTCGTTTCAGTACTTTACCTGCTGGTTACAATGCTTCTCCAAAAGCAGCCGGAACCGACAGGAATATTGACAGTGATGGCAATGCCATTGCCACCGGTACATCAACAACTGATGTTGTTAGTGTAGCAGTTGGTGAAGAAAGACTGGACATAGATTTTGGTTTATTCAACCCAACCGCACCTTTAGGCCAGTTAGGAGATCGTGTGTGGTTTGATTCAAATAATAATGGACTTCAGGATGCCACAGAGCAGGGCGTACCTGGCGTAACGGTATCATTACTGAATGCTTCAAATGCAGTAATAGCTACTACTGTTACAGATGCTGATGGCTTATACAAATTTGTAAACCTGGCAGCTGGTACTTACTCAGTTAAATTCAGCAACCTTCCTGCAGGATTTACATTCTCGCCTGCAAACCAGGGTGCAAATGATGCATTAGACAGCGATGCCGACCAGACAACAGGAGTTACAGGAACATATACGGTTACAGCAGGAAGTGTAAATACAACCGTAGATGCCGGTATTTATTCAACCCGTGCAGCACTGGGCGATTATGTATGGTTTGATGCAGATAGCGATGGTACACAGGATGCAACTGAAAGAGGTATTGCAGGTATAACTGTAACCTTGTATGATGCAGCCAATGTTGCTGTTACTTCAGCCATAACCGATCAAAACGGCAGATATTTCTTCAGTAATTTAAACCCAGGTACCTATACCGTAGGATTTGGAACTATTCCAACCAAACTTGTATTTACTGCTAAGGATGTTGTAGCAGCGGGTGATGCAGCCGACAGTGATGTTGACCCTGCAACCGGTAAAACAGGTGCTTATACTTTAGCAGCAGGCCAGGTTAACTTAACAGTTGATGCCGGTTTAAAACCATTCGTACCAGCTTCTCTTGGAGATTTTGTTTGGTATGATCTGGACAGGGATGGTTTACAGGATGCAGGCGAACCAGGTGTACCGGGTGTAATAGTAACACTTTACAATGCAGCCAACCAACCGATAGGTTCAGCCATTACAGATGGTAATGGATATTACCTGATAAGCAATGTACTTCCGGGAACCGGCTACTATGTGAAATTCAGCAACAAGCCAGATGTAACATCGCCATGGACTTTACAAAATGTTGGTGGTGTAACAGCAAGTGATAATAGTAAAGCAGATGCTACGGGTCAAACCTTGCCATTAAATGTGGCTGAAGGACAAAACATCACCAACGTGGATGCTGGCCTGTTCCGTATTTTAAATCTTAGCGGTAATGTATGGCACGATGTAAATGGCATGCTTGACAGCTTAGTGAATAATACCAGGGGAGATTCGGCTGTGGCTATTCCTGCCGGAATGAAAATGATATTAGTGGATGCCAATACCAGTTTTGTTGTAAGAACAACACTGGTTCAGGGTAACGGCTTTTTTAATTTCCCAAATATAGATCCGGGTACTTATGTTCTGGTGTTAAAGGTAGAAGGTGCAAATATTGCAGACCCATCACCATTTGCTTCAATACCTGACGGTTGGAGAAATACCGGAGAAAGACTGGGCCTGAACCTGGTAAAGGCTGCCCCGCTTAATGATGGTGGCCCTGCTTTGACAGGCAATGGAAAATTAACTGTAACAGTATCTACAGTCAGCGTTACCAATGCCAATTTCGGGATAAACTTTGGAGGAGATTTCCCCATAAATTAATATTAGTTATCAAAAGTTAAGAACCATAAAAAAAAAGATCATGCTTACAAATCTAAAAATCACATTAGCTGTTTTGTGCTTAACAGCTTTTGTAAAAAATTCTGAGGCCCAACAGGGAACCCTGGAGTTTACAAGCTTAAGTAGCAATATTGTTACTACAGGCCCTTCAACGGCGCCGGTTGTGGCAACATTCAGAGAAGACATACAAAATCTCACTGTTAACACACATTTTAAAACTAACACGCCTCCTTTAACGGCAACCTTTTCTTTTGCCAGGCAAAGATTTACCAGTGCGTATGCAAGTAATGTATCAACCGGGATGACTTTTGGCACCGGTAGTACTGCTGCAGTTGGTGGTAATACACAAGTTGCTTTGGCAAATCCTTTATACTATGCACTTGGAGGCAACTTAATTCAGCCTCCACAAAATGGTATGTTTGTTTCAAGCCCAACTGGTACTCCGGTATTAAACTGGCAGCTTGGAGGACGTGGTGTTGGCTTAGACCCTGAAGGAACCCAGAATGGATCTGATGATGATAATTTTGGCAGTTTTGATTATAATTGGGGTACTGCCATTTATACAACAGTTGAACCATTAAAAGATTCACTAAAAGACGGACGTTATTACTATGGAGACCTGGTAATTAAATTTAGCCGTAAAGTAAAGGATGTGGTTGTACATTTTGGCGGTTTGGGAGGTAGTTATGAATATGTAAACCTCGCCAATCAAACTATAAAATCTTACTTTACCACAGAACTGGAACTGGCCAATACCGGGCAAACTTCTACATTTATGGCTGGTAATGAATATTTTAATGTGGTGAGTGCTACAAATAAGATATTGAATAGTGCCCCTTTTCCAAATGGGGGATCCTATTCTGTTGGTGCCGGAACGAATTATGGTGCCGCATCCGGCAGCGTACGTGTAAATGGTGCTCCGCTTGATTCACTGGTTTACAGGGTTTATGTACGGGGTAGTGCTAATTCGCAATTTAGTTTTTCTGCATTGCAGGCGGTTATTGCCGGCGCAACCCGTAATCCTTTTAATGGTGATTTGTTCTATGTGGCAATAAGCATGAATAAGACACAACAAATTTCAGGTAATGTATTCATTGATCCGGAAACAATTGATAATAATATTAATCAATCTTTCGGAAATCCTAATACACGCACTGATGCAGGCGGATTTTTATACGCCAATTTGATTTCGGGCGGGATTGTAATAGCTACTGTCCCGATTTCTGTTAATGGCGATTATCTATTTGATAATGTTTCTGTTGGTTCTTATACCGTTCAGTTAAGTTCAAACCAGGGAGTTGTAGGCGGGGCTCAACCTGGTACTGCGCTTTTGGCTAACTGGACCAATACCGGAGAATTTATAGGTGCCGGTGCTGGTACTGATGGCAATATCAATGGAATTTCTTCTTTAATTACAATCAATTCTTCAGATATTGTCACAAATGTTAACTTCGGAATTAAGGCAGGCCCTTGCCCGGCTAACATTTTATATCAAAGTCAAATTCCGGTGTCTGGTTATTTTGGTGGTTTTGAAGTTACACCGGTAGCCTCAAATTTTTATCCAAATGGAGTAGGGGTTGTACATGCCGACGGCAAAGCCCGTATTTATTCCAATACAACTTTACCTGCAGCCAATTACAGTGTTACCACAAATCCAAATTTATTCAACAATGCGCTAAGTTCATATCTGGCTTTAGGGGGTCAAAGGCAAATGTCAATTAATCCATCGGCCAATAATCAAACTGTGTATTACCTGGTTGATAGTGCCGGCAAAACTACCTCCGGTTTTCAGATTAAATACAAATTTGGCCCTGTTAACCCGTATAATTTTAGTGGCTGGTTTGCAAAATCTACAGCTGCAGACGCTGTTGTTAAAATCAGAATATATGATGCAGATTCAACCAGTAAGGTATTTAAGGATATAACTTATACATTAACCGGAGCGCCTGGCACCTGGGTTTATTGGTCTGCATTATGGAAAGTAGACTATGGCACACCATACACGCCCGGCGACCTTTCGCAAACCAAAAAAATACGCTTTGATATTATATCAGTAAACGGTGCGCCATTCAGTATTGATGAGCTTTGCTTCCCGGAACCTATACTTGGGCCACCATTACCAATAACAATGTCTGATTTTACTGTAAACAAAACTGATTGCAGTGCTAACCTGGTTTGGAAGACTTCAACTGAAAGCAACAGTGACAGGTTTGAAGTGGAAGTAAGTACAAGTGCGAACCCGGTTTATACTGTTGCAGGTATAGTTTTGGCATCGGGTAGCAGTTCTACAAACAAAACTTACCAGTTCAGTTATCCTATGCAACAGGGTGTTGTGTATTATTTCCGTATTAAAATGATTGATAAAGATGGTTCATTTACTTACAGCGATTTCCGCTCATCAAGCTGTACAAAAGGAAAGGGAGATATTGTAATTGTACCTAATCCTGTAAAAACCACATTCCACATTTCTGGTATGGAAAATGGCAAAAACACCATTATTGTATATGCTTCTAATGGCCAGTTGGTAAAATCACAAACCATTGCACAAAACCAGGGCGATGTAAATATTTCTTACCTGGCTCCGGGTATGTACATGGTAAAAATTACCAGCGAAGCTGGCAATACAGTAGTAAGTAAATTGATAAAATACTAGGCAAACACACGAATTTCGATAACCAAGCACAAGCAAAGATGTCCCCCCGCCTTAACCGGGGGGCTCTTTTTTTTAAAAAAAGGCCCATTTTTTTTCTGCTATTAAAGTGTTGATAATTATACACTTATGATAATTTCTATAATTATTTTAAAAATTATTTTTAAAATAATTAGGAAATGTGAAAACTGTTTCTATATATTTGTGTCCCCTAACAACAGTAATTTTACTGTCTTTCACGTGTTTTCTCCCTTAATTTGACAAGGTTGTTTTTGCGTAAGCATCAGCAACTAAAAATACCTCATTGTGTTGTTTACACCTGTGGTTAAAATTGTGCTTTTACAATTAAACCTATGGCTTAACTTCAGAAACGGTATTGCTTTAAATTTTATCCAGTATTCTTTTATTTTTTGAAAAACAGAAAATTAAGATCCCTGTAAAACGGGATTATAACCTCTGAAAGAAAATAAAATGAATAATAATTTTACCCACAAGGAATTAAAAAACTTTAAACAAAGGTTTTCAAATTTCCACACAATCCTGAACACGTTACCGGCAGGCCCATGGTTTGCGGTAAATTTTCTATTAGTGCAGTATAAGAACCTGCTCAGGCTGCCAGCTATCTCAACATTTTTCAATGGTAATAAACCCGAATTAAAACTTACACCGGTTGTTATTGATAACCCGTGTAATTTTAAAAAATTAAATCAGCATTCACTGTAAAATAATAATGAAAATAAACCAGACCATATTCAATAAAATAAAAACCGGCTTTAAAAATAAGCAGGCGGCCATTTTATTGGCAGGGTTATTTATTATTGTATGTAGCCAGCAAAGCCAGGCCCAGCCTGATCTTGAAAAAAACAATACAAAGGAGTTAACTGGCAGGATAAGTGTGCCTGTTGATTCTTTGATCATATTAACCGATTCAGCAAGTATAAATAAATCAGCCGCCTCATTGGGTGATTTTGTGTGGATTGATAATAATATAAATGGTATTCAGGATGCAGGCGAACCCGGGCTTGCCAATGTAGAAGTGGTTTTGTATGATTCATTGTTAAATGTTATTGATACCAGGTACACCGATGACTCGGGGTATTATCATTTCAACAATATTGCTGTTCCGCCCGCCAGCTCAAAAACATTCATTGTGGGGTTCAATAATATCCCGCCCAATTATGCCTATACAAATCTTATTGCCGATAGTTTAAACAGGTATGCAAACAGTAAATCTGATACCATCTCGGGCAGAACCAAACCATTTTTATTGCAGGCCGGTGAAATACGCAAGGATATTGACGGGGGTATAAAAAATGCACCCGGTGTGGTATTGCCGCTGATCATCAACCAGTTTAACGGTACTTATGCCGATGGTTTAATTCAACTTGGCTGGAACACTTATTCGGAAATTAATATTGATCATTTTGATGTGGAACGCAGTACCGACGGTACTAATTTCAGGCAAATCAGCAGGGTTACCACCGTTAGCGGCCAGCTTAACAGCAACATAAACTACAATTATTTAGATATTACTGCACAACGCGGCACCAATTATTACAGGCTTGCCATGGTTGATAATAATGGCAATTATACGTACAGTAAATCCATCATGGTTAATGTTGATGTTAAGGGAATCAGTGTAATGATTGTTTATCCAAACCCATTCAGCAGAAGGGTGCAGATTCGTATAAATTCTGATAAGGCAGAAAAAGTTGCCATCAATATCATAAACAGCAATGGTGTTTTAATGAGTACGCAGGAAGCACATACACAGGTTGGCGATAATAATATTGCAATCAGTAAAGTAGATAATCTACCCGGCGGTGTATATTATATTGAAGTGGTGAGCAGTACCCGAAGCCTTAAAACCAAAGTGATGAAACTTAATTAATCTTTTTTTATTCTTACCTCTATGTTGTATTGTTAAAAACCTTGTCATGCACAAGGTTTTTTTATTGGTATTAATCCAATGTTTGTAAAACTTCTTCAACAGAAACAGTAACGGCAAAAAAACTTTGCAGCTTATTGATAATGCCTTCCACCAGTGCATCGGGGCAACTTGCTCCGCTGGTCATTAATATTTTTACCGGCCTATCTGGCGGTAAAAAATTCTCTGTAATTTTTTCTGATTTTGTATGAATATCAAAATGCTGAATGGATTTTTCTGACATGATCTTTTCTTCACTGCTTATAAAATAGGTGGGTAGTTTGGCTTCACACAATTCTACCAAATGTGTAGTGTTGCTGCTGTTGTAACCGCCTACAACAATGGCCAGGTCTGCTTCCTGTTCCAATAAACCATAAACTGCAGATTGGTTATCGTTGGTTGCATAACATAAAGTATCCCTGGTATCGGCAAAGCGTTGCTCTATTGTTTTATCATCCAGTTTATAGGTTGTACATATAACCTGTTTTAAAAAATCTGATATTTCCTGTGTATCACTGGCCAGCATGGTAGTTTGATTTACAACACCAATACGTTGCAGGTTTTTGTGTACATCAAAACCTGCCGAAAACTTACCGGCAAAATCCTGGCTGAATGAATCAGCATGCTTTTCGCCGGTTATATATTTACTTAAGGTCAGCGCATCGTTCATATCATTCACAATGATTGTGGGTGTATGTGCCGATGCATGCGAAAAAGTAGCCCTTGTTTCTTCATGCGTGGGCTTACCATGTACAATTACAGTGTAATTTTTTTTGGCTATCTGTTCACTCCGGTTCCATACTTTTTCTACAAAGGGGCAGGTGGTGTTATAGCGGTATGTTTCAATGCCAATTTCGGTAAGTTGTTTTTCAATATCCAGTGTTGTACCAAAAGCAGGGATGATGACCACATCATCTTTGGTTAAGGTTTCAAAAGGTATAACCTGTTTGCCATGGGTATCCTGCAGAAACCGGACACCTTTTTGCAGCAGATCTGCATTTACCTGTGGATTGTGGATCATTTCGCTTAATAAGAAAATACATTTGCCGGGGTTTTCTTCAATGGTGCGGAAAGCAATTTCAATGGCATTCTCCACACCATAGCAAAATCCAAAATGCCGGGCCAGGTATATTTTAAGGGGGCCGTAATTCAGCAGGGTAGGGGTGAAATCCTTTTTCATCTTATCCTGATCCCTGCGTTTATTTTTTATTGCTGCAATTAAAGGACTGCGGTATATTATGGGAACGTCAAATTTTTTCATAAAGATTTATAACAAATGCAAAGGTACATTGTTGATAGTTAAAATCTGGTAGTGTATCAGTTCGGAATGATAAAAGAATTTTTTTTTCTCAGCTTCGCTGCGAAAAGAGGTTAGCCACAAAGGCACAAAGGCACGAAGTAGAAAAATGCTACGCATTTTCCTTTGTGACTTGGTGCCTTTGTGGCTAAAATCAATTTTTGTAAAAAATTGTTTATTATACCTTTAGAATACTTACAATCAGCAATTTGTTGGAGATGGGTTAACTTAATATTGCTCCGGTTTCCACAACGTTGATAGCGATAGTACTATAGTTTTTTAGACTGATGTGCTAATGCAGTCAACGGTTTGAACATTTTCAAGATCCTGTGCTTACATTTGATTATATAATTTAACCTGGTTAATAAATGAACAATTCATTTTATAAAAGAGCTGACTGGATTGCCAATACCAATATTTACGAGGTAAACATCCGCCAATACAGTGCTGAAGGCAGTTTCAATGCTTTTGCCGAATCCTTACCCAGGCTGAAAGATATGGGTGTGGAAGTGCTTTGGATAATGCCCATTCATCCCATTGGTAAAACCAACCGCAAAGGCACACTGGGCAGTTATTACTCCATAGCCGATTTTAAAGGGGTAAATCCTGAGTTTGGTACAGCAGCCGATTTTAAAAACCTGGTACAACTTGCACATGGCATGGGAATGAAAGTGATCATGGATTGGGTTGCCAACCATGCAGCCTGGGATAATGTATGGACCAACGATCACCCGGAATATTTTGAAAGGGATGAGGAAGGAAATTTTAAAGCACCCTACGACTGGACAGATGTGATACAGATAGACCATAGCAATGCAGCTGAGCAGGATGCCATGATTGATGCCATGCAATACTGGGTTACCGATTTTGATATAGATGGATTCAGGGCCGACCTGGCACACTTAACACCGCTTACATTCTGGCACAAAGCAAGAACAGCCATTGAGCCATTAAAACCCGATTTGTTCTGGCTTGCCGAATCGGAGGAAATAAATTATCATGAAGTTTTTGATGCTACGTTTACCTGGGAGTGGATGCACACTACTGAAAATTATTACACAGGAAAAACAGGGTTTACTGCATTGTATGATGTGCTTGCAAAGTATCATAGTTCATTCCCGGAAGCTGCACACCGGATGTATTTTACCAGTAACCATGATGAAAATACCTGGAATGGTACCGGCATTGAAAAATATGGCGATATGCTGAAATGCCTGTCTGTATTCAGTTGTACCTGGAACGGGATACCGATGATATACAGCGGGGAAGAAATGCCCAATGCCAAACGGCTTGCCTTTTTTGAAAAAGATACCATTGAATGGAATGGAGAATACCAACTGCATGATTTTTATAAAACCTTATTAACCCTGCGTAAAAATAACCCTGCATTGCGCTCGGCCGATGAGGCTGTTACTACTTTTCATATACTTACCGAAGGCTGTAAAAACATTATGGCTTACTTACGTAAAAATGATTTGTATGAAGTGCTGGTGTTTTTAAATTTAAGTACAGCGCCTGCAGGCTTTACCATAAAAGACCTGCTTATTAATAATGTGTACACCAATGTTTTTGATGGGTTGGAAAACCATATAAATACCGGGGCATTTATTAAAATGCAACCCTGGGATTATTTGATTTTTGAAAGAAAAGGATAAGTATTAAACGAGCCGTAAAGCTGGTGATAACATGAAACCAGGCCTTGTGATATATTTCTTACCACATTGCAAACATAATATGAGTAAGCTATTGCTTTCCGGGTTGAGCCAGTTGATGACTGTTTAAGACAGTTCATGTTCATTAAAGCAGGTTTGGGCCTGTTCGGGATGGTTAGGGCTTATTTAACATAATGAGGTCATGGCTTTTAATGAAGTCACTATGAAGTCACTATGAAGTCTCTATGGAGTCAGCAAGAAGTCACCATGAAGTTGCAGCATTTGTATTGTAATAAAAAAGGGCAACTAACAGTTGCCCTTTTTTACAAATCAATCTTTTAATTATCATCCAGTGAAAGCGGGTATTCATACACACCATCATAGCCGGGATAAAAACCACTGATGGTTATGCTTTTGTTTGTGCCTACTGCAGCTTTCATTTCATCTACATTCTTCACTTCTTTTTCATTTACTTTTAAAATAATAAAGCCATCTTTCATACGGGTCTGGTCGTTTATGGCGCCTTCGTTTATCTTTTTTACAATTACGCCGCCTGTAATGCCGAATTCACGGGCTTTTTTTGCATCAAGGGTGGTAAGTTCAGCACCCAATGTTTCTAAAACAGCATCGGCTTTTACAATATCGTAATTGCCTGCTTTATTTTTTAAGGTTACCAGGGCTGTTTTTTCGTTTCCATTTCTTATATAAGTTATGGGTATTTTATCGCCCGGTTTCTGGCGGCTTATCAGGCCCTGCATTTCGGCGCCATTACTTATTTCGGCACCATTTACTTTTGTAAGCATATCGCCTTTGCGAATGCCTGCCTCGTAAGCACCACCATCGGTAGGCACATCGGTAACATAAATACCTTCGGCAGTTGCAGGTATTCCCTGCCTCTTTTTATCATCTTCTGTTAAATCGCTGGCATTTACAAAACGCACACCTAAAAAGCCTCTTTGTACAGTGCCGAATTTAATCAGGTCATCCACCACTTTTTTTACAATATTAACCGGTATTGCATAAGAGTATCCCGAGTAATAACCGGTGGGTGATGCAATGGCAGAGTTAACGCCTATGAGCCTGCCATCGGTATTAATTAATGCACCGCCGCTGTTGCCCATGTTTACTGCAGCATCTGTTTGTATAAACGATTCAACACCCGAAGCAGGATCCCCGCTTTTATCTTTGTTCAATCCCAGGGATCTTGCCTTGGCGCTGATGATACCTGCTGTTACGGTTGTTTCTAAATTCAACGGATAACCAATTGCCAGCACCCACTGCCCAACTTTCAGATCATCTGAATTACCATACACTAAAAATGGTAAACCCGCAGCTTCTACTTTAATTACTGCCAGGTCGTAAGAGGGATCGGTACCAATAACTTTTGCCTTATAGGTTTTTTTATTGCTGAGTGTAACATTTATTTCATCGGCATTTTCAACCACATGATTGTTGGTTACAATGTAGCCATCATCGCTGATGAGAACACCAGAGCCACTGGCTCTTTGCTCGGGTATAACACCCCGGCCACGGTTGCCAAATAACTGGTTAAACATATCATCATCAAAAAGATCGCTGAAGGGATTATTGGGCTGCTTTTTAGATAAATTGTTGCTTACCTGTTTGGCATTTGTTTTTGTTTTGATATGCACCACTGCAGGCGTTGCTGCCTGGGCCGGTGCAGTAAAATCAATACCGGCTCCCGGAGGTGTGCCCCCATCAAGCAGGCCTGCATATTTATAGTTTGCAGGCATTACGCCTTCCTGCTGCGCTGCATAGGTATTGCTGTTTTTAACATAAGTTCCATAGCCCCAGATAACTGCCAGGGCGGTTACTGCACTAATTGCAACTGTAAAGAAAATTTGTTTCCATTTCATTTTTCGTAGGTTTTATTTAGTTCAACAATTTTATAAAGCTTTTGTTTTTGGCGCTTTGTTTTATTCCTCAACTCCCGTGCCTGTTGATGCAAAATAACGAAGCAATGACAAAATGTTATTTACCAACTGCCATGTTTAACAATTAATTAGGAAGG
>JAOAUI010000045.1:21901-24345 GCA_030157685.1 Ferruginibacter sp.
AGCAATGACAAAATGTTATTTACCAACTGCCATGTTTAACAATTAATTAGGAAGGGTTTCGTAGATGGTTTATAAACTGCTAAACATCTAAAGTATAATCATAAAGTTAATGAGTTGTACGATTAAGTTTTAAAATCCTTTTTTGAAGCTGCATTATGTGTATGTTATGGACCAAAGAATAATAGTCTAAAGATTTGTTATTACCTTACTGCTTCGCAGTAAAATATAGCCACAAAGGCACAAAGACACAAAGGGTCATTCTTCGAATGACTTTGAGAGTCTGAAATTTTAAATTATATATTGTTTTAGCAAGCTGCCTGATTTCTATAAAATGCTTCAGCATTTTCCTTTGTGCCTTCGTGTCTTTGTGGTAAACCTGTCTTTTGCGGCGAAGCTGCAAAAAATTTATTCTTATTGTATTTTTAAAGAACTTATAAGGTTAACAAAAACTGCATGGTATCAACCCCATCGGCATAATCCATTAAACCGGGGCATTGTGCCTGCCCAAAGGCAATGCCGGCGTGGCCGCAAATACATTGTATGTCTTCATTGCCGGTTAATTCATGCAGCAGTTTTTTCTCATCTTCATAAAAGCTGTAATTAAGCTGGCTGATGGCTGAAAAAATGGCATCTTTCTCAAGCAATAAAGCGCTGCCATTGGTCATGTAAAAAACATTATTGAGCAGGGCAATGGAAAGCTGGTAATCGTAATTGTTTTTAAACTTATGATGATCTGCAAAATATTTGTATTTATCAAAAGCCCTTAGCAAAGGAACAAAATCATATCCCTGCGGTACATATAATTTAGTAACATTCCGGCAACCCAATCCAAAATACTGGTGTACATCGTCTGACAAAAGTTCCAACTCAGCAGTTGTTTCTTTTCCATCTAAAATGGCCACTGCGGTACGGTTTCGGCGGATGATGTTTGGGTATTTTGCAAAGTACTGATCAAAATACCGGGCGGAATTGTTGCTGCCCGTAGCAATATAGGCATCGCATCCTTTCAGCATTTCGGCAAAACTGATATATGTAGCAAGCGATGGTTCCCATTCAATCATTTTTGAAACCAGGTGTTTCAGCAGTATATCATCTTTAGAAGATAATTTGATGGTTTGTTTATGCCCGCTCATGAAGACAGATAAAAAATCGTGAAAGCCTACCAGGGGGATATTTCCGGCCATTACAATGCCGATGTTTTTTCCGCCAATATTATCATCGAGGTGATAATGTGCAGCCCATTGCTCCAGTTTTTCTTTTTGCAAAAACTGTGTGCAAATATTCTGTACTGCCAGGTCAATAAAATCTTCTGTAAACCATCCGTTATGAAAAAATGATTTTAATCGTATTTGCTGCCATTCTTCCTCATTGTTTAATAAATATTTTTGAAGGGCCTGTAATATTTCAATTCGTTTTTGTAAATTCATGTTGTTATTATTAAATTGCACCTGGCTTCCATAAGGAGGTTTAAAAATCAAAATTACGATAGATGGCTATAAAGATCACAGAAGAATGTATTAACTGCGGTGCCTGCGAGCCCGAGTGTCCCAACAATGCAATATACGAAGGTGGTGTTGAATGGGCTGTATCTGATGGTACAAGCGTTAAAGGTACATTTACCTTGATGGACGGAACCCAGGTAGATGCCGACCAGCGCCATGCACCGGTAAGCATGGATGTGTATTACATTACACCCAACAAGTGTACCGAGTGCCAGGGTTTTCATGAAGAACCGCAGTGTGCGGCTGTTTGCCCGGTAGATTGCTGTGTGCCTGATGAAATGTATGTAGAGACTGTAGATCAGTTGCTGGCTAAGAAGGATAGGATGCATATTTAGGAGAGTCGTGAGTTATGAGTCGGGAGTTGAGAACAGTTCACGAAATAAATCTTTACAATCCGCCAGCTGGCGGATTACTACAGGCAGGTGATATTTCCTGCAACATGGCGAGGGTATTTTAAAAATACTTTCGCCTTTTTAGTTTGGGTTGTTTTTATTAATTTGTTGTATGAATAAAATTTTACCAACGATTGCTGCAGCGCTCATGTTTTCATCCTGTTTATTTAAACGTGACCGGGATAAGGAAACCAAAGCCGATGCATTTGCCAAGATGGAAATGATGGATGCCGACAGGAGGTTTTCGAAAATGAGCGAAGAAAAAGGCATGAAAACTGCTTTTATTGAATTTCTGGACAGCAATGGCGTTTTATTAAGGCCCGGCCACCTGCCCATTGCCGGTGCCGATGCTGTTGATTTTCTGATACAACAAAATGATACTGATTATACCATGACCTGGGAGCCACGTAACGGCGTTATTGCCAAATCGGGCGAACTGGGCTACACCTATGGTATTTATGCATTGAGGCCATCTGCCAAAGACACGGTTATTTATGGTACTTATGTAAGCATCTGGAAAAAAGAAAAAGGCGGAACCTGGAAATATGTT
>JAOAUI010000045.1:24445-30945 GCA_030157685.1 Ferruginibacter sp.
GCCTATTTAAAAGTACCGGCTGTGGTTGGTATGAATACAAATGAGGCTGTTAAAATGCTTGAAAAGGAAGGCTTTGATGTGTATATACAGGACTCAGTTTTTACCGATACCGCCAAACGTGGCGTGGTATTAAAGCAATTGCCCGATCCCAATGCAACCGTAAAAGTGAACCGCACTGTTTTTATTACCGTAAACCGGTATATACCTCCCATGTTGGATATGCCCAAACTGGAAGGACAAAATCTTGCTTTTGCAATAAGAATGCTGGAGCGTAGTCATTTAAAACTGGGCGATACAACTTTCAGGCCCGATTTTATGATGGGCTCTGTACTGGAACAGCATTATAATGGAATGCGGATTCCTGAAAAATCTAAAATTCAGTGGGGCAGCCGTATTGACCTGGTAATTGGCGGTGGACTGGAGAAAAAAGAAATGCCTGTTCCTTCTTTAACCGGTATGACTTTTGCCGAAGCAAAAGCACTACTGGATGAAAACGGAATCAGTTTTGGCGCTATCATTCCTGAAGGCAGTATAACAGATACCGCTTCGGCCTATATTGTAAAACAAAGGCCCGAACGGCTTGATGTAGACAATTTGCTGATATATATTCAGTCGGGACAGCTGATGGATGTATGGATATCGCAGATCATGAAAAATCCTGAAGATTCAGTAACGAAGAAAAAAGATAATTTACTTAAGAAAAAAGATAATTAACCATGACAACGATTACTGCTGATGAAATAAAAGCCCGTCTTGACGCAGGCGAGGCAATTAACCTGGTAGATGTACGTGAACCGGCTGAACATGCAGCATTTAATATTGGCGGCATTTTGCTGCCATTGGGTAAAATACAAACCATGCAGACAGATGATATTGATGAGTTGAAAAATGAAGAAGTGATCTGCTACTGCCGCAGCGGCCAACGCAGTATGCAGGCAAGCCTGATGCTGGAAACATTTGGATTTACCAATGTAAAAAACCTGACAGGGGGTATGTTGGGATGGCAGGAGAAATTCGGCTAAAGCCGATACTGGATGCTGGATTCTGGAAAGAGCCTGCTATTCAAAAAAGCTTTTAGTTTAGCATAGTCCATCCAGTATCCAGTATCAAGTATCCAGTTTTAAAACTTCAGATTCACTCCCAACATAAAATTGAAGCCCGCCATGGGGAAGTAAAAATTTTCTGTAGTTAAGTTTCCACCATAAATATAACTGAAGCTGTAACCGTTGGGTTCGTACTTTTTATTGAACACATTGTTGAGTTGCAAAATTAAATTCGTCTCCTTAAAAATTTTATGCTCTATCAAATAACTCAGCCTGATATCCTGTAAATAGTAAGAATTCAAACTTCTTGATTTTTGCGCAGTATTGTCAAGGTACTGACGGCCAACATATTTACTGAGCAAACTAATCTCTGCATTTTTTACCAGAATAAAATTGATGCTTCCACCTGCAATCACCGAAGGTGAAAATGAAATAGTTGTTTTAGGATAGGATTTTGTTTGCTGCCCGCCATTGTCATAATCATCCAGGTATTCTGTAAAGTTCTTTATCTTATTTTGGCTGAAAGTAATGTTGGCAGTAAGGTTCATCCATTTGGTAATGGTTGCTTTGCCCTGCAGTTCAATACCGGCACGGTAACTTTTTGCAATATTGGTTCTTGTGTATGCACCCACATCATTTATTTTTCCGGTTAGTACCAGTTGGTTTTGGTAATACATGTAATAGATGTTGGCACCAAAAGCATAAGTTTTTCCTTTCTTTTCTACACCCAGTTCAATATCATGCAAACGCTCTGCTTTTGGTTGCTGGGTATTACCTGCTTCAAAGTCATCGCGGTTGGGCTCTTTGCCGGCAAGTGCATAAGAAAGATATGCCTGCCAGTTTTTGTTTGTATACGTAACGCCAATCTTCGGATTCAGGAAAGAATAATTTTGCTTAATACTTAAAGCAGGATTATACCTGAAACCATTAATGCGGTAATCAATATTTCTGAACTGCAGATCAATAAAACTCTGCCAATGGGCACTCCATTGCTGTATCCATTTATTATAAACAGAAAAATCTTTTTTGTGTGCCGTTAAATTATACCAGCGATAACCTGCCGGTACGCCGGCTTGTACTACCGCCCATTTAATATCTCCATAGTGTTTACCGTCATAGGCATTGTAGCCGCCGCCAAAAATTACCTGTGTTTTATTTTTTTTGTATTGTAACGAATAAATAGTTCCATAAAAATAGTTATCCAGCCAAAGCCTTCGTACCAGGTCGGTTTCTGTTATCATGGTTCCTCCGTTATTATAATCCGGTAAGCCATAGTCTGCAAAACTTTCCTGTGCCTTATATTGTTCATAGTATCCTTTTCCTCTTGTTAAGAAAACTGCTATATTCCCTTTCCAGTAAGGGTTGAAACTATGATTGTAGAAAAGCTGGTAATGTGTTTGGGTGTAATTATCAGTTTCGTTATCGTAAGGCTCACCAGCTCTTTCGGAGCCGCTGGGGTTATAGGTACGGTTTGTGTTTAACAGGTATTCTGCCACACCGTTCCAGGCCTGGTAGGTTTTTTCTTTGCCAGAAAAAACATTCAGCCGCAGCGAATTATTTGCATTTACAAAAGCAGTGCTAAGGTAAAAAGATTGCAGGTTTGATTTTGCCCGGTCGATATATCCATTGCTGCTGATGCGGCTTAGCCGTCCGTCTATGGTAAAATGTTTATCCAATAAACCGGTTCCAAACTGAATATTGTTTTTAAAAGTATTAAAGGAACCAACGCTGTTGTTGGTAGCAGCATAAAAATCTTTGTTGAGTTCGTTGGTGGCAATATTGATGGTGCCACCAAATGCACCAGCACCGTTTGTGGAAGTGCCAACTCCACGCTGCACCTGGATGCTGCCGGATGAAGAAGCAAAATCGGGCAGGTCAACAAAAAAAGTTCCCTGGCTTTCTGCATCGTTGTAAGGTATACCATTCAGTGTAACATTTATCCTTGCAGCATCTGTACCACGTATGCGTATACCGGTGTAGCCAACGCCATTGCCTGCATCGGAATTTACAACAACTGATGGTGTTTGATTTAATAAAAAAGGCAGGTCCTGTCCCAGGTTATTTTTAGCAATATCTTTTTTGGTTAGATCTGTTTTTGCAAAGGGGGCATTTTCGCCGGCCCTTACCGCCACCACTTCCAGCGGTTGCAGGTAAGCCGTATCATTGAATTTCTTTTCCTTTTGTGCAGATACAACAGCAACAGCAGCACATAAAAAGGCGCTTAAAAATAACTTCTTCATCATAAAAAATTGAGCTGAAAATCCGGAGTCGCTTCGATAGCTCCTCCCCTTTGGGGAGGCTGGGTGGGGCCTTTTTCTCCCTTCGCAGGCATTATCCTGTGCAGGTTATCGGGTATTATCTCAGCCTTTTTTATCATACTTCGACATCCCGATAGATATCGGGACAGTATCACAAAAAAAGCACCCCGGAAATTCAAACGGTTAAAAGAGCTTTTGTGGCACAAAGGTAGGGGAGTTTGGGAATTATTTTTAAAAATTGTGTAACAAAAGGGAATACAGCTACGTATAGTTAAATAAGTATAGCCACGAAAGAGGTTGGAGGCTGTCTCAAAAGTGGTATTTATATATTTCCCACAAAGACGCAAAGGCCACAAAGCAGAAATTAGTAATAGAAAAAAATCTTTGTGATCTTTGTGCCTTTGTGGGAAGCCTTTTTGAGACAGCTATCTGATCGTTTCGTCTTCCATTAAAATTAAAATTTAAAAAGATGAAAAAATTATTATGTTCCCTCATCACGGTACTTGCCTTAACTGCTTTTGCGCAGGATACCAAAGTGATCAATGATGCCAATGCAACCACCCGCAGTTTAAGCGGAAGTTTTACAGCCATTTCTGTTTCAAGCGGCATTGATCTTTACCTGAGCCAGGGTAATGAAGAGTCGCTGGCCGTAAGTGCATCAGACCAGAAGCACCTTGACCGTTTAAAAACAGAAGTAGTAAACGGCACTTTAAAAATTTATTACGATAATAAAGGGGTAACCTGGAAATCAGATGGAAAGGCCAATCTGAAAGCCTATGTTTCTTTTAAAACATTGCAAAAGCTGAATGTATCTGCCGGTTCTGATGCTAAAGTAAATGGCAGCATTAATGCAGCTGATTTTGACCTGGATGTAAGCAGTGGTGCAATTTTTAAAGGAGATATAATTGCTAAAACACTTACGGTGGATGTAAGCAGCGGTGCAAGCATCAGCATTTCGGGTAAATCTGATAAACTAAAAGTAGATGTAAGCAGCGGCGCCGATTTTAAAGGCTACGACCTGGTTACTGATTACTGCGAAGCTTCGGCCAGCAGCGGCGCAGGCGTGCATGTTACCATCAACAAAGAACTGAATGCAAAAGCAAGCAGCGGCGGCGATATTCATTATAAAGGCACTGCACTTATCAGGGAAATAAAAACCAGTAGCGGCGGTTCTGTTAAAAAAGTTTAACCATCAATAAAAAATAAAATGAAAAAGATTGTTTTATTACTTGCAGCATGTTGTTTTGTTTTTATTTTAAAAGCACAAAACGATATTGTTGTTGATGCCAATGCGTCGGTAAGAACAGTAACAGGGCAATTTGATGCCATTAAAGTTTCGGGCGGTATTGATCTGTATTTATCACAGGCAGATAATGTTGCCATAGCGGTAAGTGCCAGTAACGAAAATTTTAAGGAAGGTATTAAAACTGTTATAGAAGACGGTACCCTGAAAATATTTTATAAAGGCGAAAACAGCTGGAGAAAAAAAGACCGTAAGATGAGAGTCTATGTATCTTTTAAAGACATAAAAAAGCTGGAAGCATCTGGTGCCTGTGACGTGATTGTTACGGGCAGTATCAGTACTGCTACATTGGCCATCCAGATGTCGGGTGCCTGCGATTTTTCGGGAAAAGTTAAAACAGATGTTTTAAAGCTAAACCTCAGCGGCGCATCTGACGCAAAGATAAGCGGTACTGCCGGCACAGCTTTTATTGAAAGCAGCGGTGCCAGTGATGTAAAGGCATACGACCTGGTTACAGATATTTGTAAGGTAAATGTTTCAGGAGCTTCGGATGTATTTATCACCGTAAATACAGAGCTTACTGCATCTGCCACCGGCGCCAGCGATATTAATTACAAAGGCAATGCGCTTGTAAAAGAAATGCGGAGTAGCGGTGCCAGTAGTGTATCGAAGAAGAACTAGGTTAATCCCTGCCCGAATGAATTCGTTCAGGCGGGCGTTAATTGGTTAATCCGTTAATCCGTTTACTGCTGGTTAAGCTTTACGCTACTAATTAACCAATTAACGGATTAACGGATTAACGTTTTTTATTTTCCAAAAGCCCATATCAAAAAGGCAGGCAGTTGTTTGCTCCATGCATTGTAATCATGTTTGCCATTTGCATCTTCGGTAAAAATGATATCATCGGGCAGGCAGATATTTTTGCTTTTAATGATTGCAACCAGGTCTTTGGTATCATCAATCACATCAATAATGCTGTCTTTATCACGGTCGCTTTCTTCTTCTTTGCCACCGGCATAAAACCAATATTTTAATGCTGCTTTTTTCTTTGATGATCTTATTTTGTTCAGCATGATCCTGTTCTTCTCATCTGAATAATCAACTGCTTTATCATCCTTATCACGCCACCAGAACGAGCCTGAGAAAACACCCACTTTATCGATCTTATCGGCATGGTTCCAGGCAATATCAAAGGCAGATAAACCGCCCTGCGAACAGCCTGCAATTACAACTGATTTAAACTTACGTACCGTTGCATTCTTTTTTGCAAAGGGGTACAGTTCATTGTTGATGAAGGCATCATAGTTATCAGCCTTATCACCCCGCTTTATAAAATCAGGATTTTCGGCAACGCCATATTCCTGCATCCTTTCTCCGGCATGTACACCAACAATCAGTAATGGTTTTATCAGTTTTTTCCTGTACAAACTATCAATTATGTCCTTTACCTTAAACTGTCCCATTTCCTGTCCGTCGTTCAGTATCAGTAAATTCAGTTCGGTTTTATCATCGGGCATGGGTGTGCTGATGATAGTTAATTTAACCTGCCGCTGCAAATGCCGGCTGTATAATTCATCATCCTGCTGTTTTATTTTGCTTTTGCAGCTGGTGGCCGAAATCAGCGACAGCACTATGGTTAAGGGGAGCAGATATTTTTTAATCATACTCAAATCTACTAAAGGTTTGTTTATTATTTGGCAGCGGAGCTGTAAAACCTTAGTTTTGCACCGCGAAGTAGAGCAGCGGTAGCTCGTCGGGCTCATAACCCGAAGGTCACTGGTTCGATCCCAGTCTTCGCAACACATATTGATACTGGTTTAATTCCAGTTTTCGCAACGAAAATCAGAAAAGGCTCTACTGAGCCTTTTCTGATTTAAAACGAATTTTTATTCTCAGTTTGTATTAAGCTGATGAATTTGATTATCTCCTCCATTCTTAAGCATGTTTGTGATAATC
>JAOAUI010000046.1 GCA_030157685.1 Ferruginibacter sp.
AAACAATCAAACGCACCGGAGTAAACCAAACTCTCCAATGATTTTTTATTGGCGTTGCGATGATTAACCCGTTTTGCCAGGTCATAAATAGATGTAAAATGTCCATGTTTGTTTCTTTCTTCAATAATATTTTGAATCGCATTTTCGCCAACCCCTTTCAGGCCGCTGAAACCAAAACGAATTTCACCTTTTGCATTTACTGCAAAGCCATTTTGCGATTCATTTATATCGGGCCCAAGTACTTTTAAACCCATGCGTTTACATTCTTCCATAAAGAAAGTGATCTTATCAATGCTGCCGGCATGGTTTAATACCGCAGCCATATATTCACTGGGATAATGCGCTTTTAAATAGGCTGTTTGATAAGCCACAAATGCATAACAGGTAGAATGCGATTTGTTGAATGCGTATTGGGCAAAAGCCTCCCAGTCTGTCCAGACTTTTTCTAAAATATCCTTGGCATGTCCTTTTGCAGTTGCACCTTCCACAAACTGCACTTTCATTTTATCCAGTACCGCTTTTTGTTTTTTACCCATGGCTTTACGCAAAACATCCGCATCGCCTTTGCTAAAGCCTGCAAGCTTTTGCGAAAGCAACATCACCTGCTCCTGGTAAACCGTAATGCCATAAGTTTCTTTCAAAAATTCTTCCATATCGGCCAGGTCGTACACCACCTGCTTTTTACCATGCTTTCGATCAACGTACTCAGGTATGTATGCCATTGGGCCGGGGCGATACAGGGCGTTCATCGCAATCAGATCGGCAAACTTATCTGGTTTTAATTCACGCAGGTATTTTTGCATACCGGGGCTTTCAAACTGAAACGTTCCGTTTGTATCGCCCTGCTGGTAAAGCTTGTAGGTTTTTTCATCATCCAGCGGAATGGCATCAATATCAATTTCGATTCCGTGGTTTAGTTTTATAAGTTGAAGAGCAGTCTTTAAAATACTAAGCGTTTTTAAACCCAAAAAGTCCATTTTAATTACACCGGCTTCCTCAATGGAGTTGCCTTCAATTTGTGTAAGCCAAAGCTCCGATTCTTTGGAAGTTGCAACAGGCAATAACTCAGTAAGATCTTTGGGTGCAATGATAATGGCCGACGCATGAATGCCGGTATTTCGAACCGAGCCTTCCAGTATTTCTGCCTCGTGCAATATTTTACTTTGCAGATCATTGCCTTTGTATATTTCTCTTAATTTTTTTACATTTTCAATATCATCAGCCTGCAACTGTTCTTTTTCTTCCAGTGATTTTTCACCTGCAGAGCCTGTCGAAGCATTTGCTTCTTTGATGGTGAATGGAGCATGTAACAATCTTTTTAAATTGATGCCCGGCCTTTCAGGAACTAATTTTGAAATAGCCCTGCTTTCTGCCAGCGGCAAATCCATAACCCTTGAAACATCAGCTATGCTCGACTTGGCAGCCATAGTACCATAAGTGATGATTTGTGCCACCTGGTTCTTACCGTATTTCTGCACCACATAATCCAACACTTTCTGCCGGCCTTCATCATCAAAATCCGTGTCTATATCCGGCATACTCTTACGCTCGGGATTCAGGAACCTTTCAAACAGTAAATTATATTTTATGGGATCGATATTGGTAATACCAATGCAATATGCCACGGCACTGCCCGCTGCAGAACCACGGCCAGGGCCAATGAATACACCCATATCTCTGCCCGCTTTTATAAAATCGCTTACAATTAAAAAGTAACCGGCAAAGCCCATTTTTTCAATAACACTCA
>JAOAUI010000047.1 GCA_030157685.1 Ferruginibacter sp.
GTGGCTTCATCCAGAATTAATATGGGCGGGTTTTTAAGTACTGCCCGGGCAATGGTAAGCCTTTGTCTTTCGCCGCCACTCAGTTTACTGCCACGGTCGCCGATGTTTGTAAGATAGCCTTGCTCTTTTTGTATAATAAAATTATGTGCATTGGCTACTTTGGCGGCCTGTTCAATTTCTTCCTGTGTTGCATTGTCCATTCCCAGGGCAATATTGTTGGCAATGGTATCATTAAACAGGATGGGTTCCTGTGTTACAATACTTATGAGTGTACGTAACGAATGCAGCGAATAATCTTTGATATTAATTCCATCCACCAGAATTTCTCCGCTGCTGGCATCATGAAACCGTGGTACCAGGTCGGCCAGGGTTGATTTTCCGGCGCCGCTGCTGCCCACCAGTGCAACTGTTTTTCCTTTTTGTACTTTTAAATTAATGTTCTGCAGAATTACAGCATCATCGTATTTAAACCCAACATTGTTAAACCCGATGCCGGATGTAAATGATTCTATTTTTTTCCCATTGGGGTTATCATCAACAGTTATGGGTGCCATTAAAACTTCTTCTATTCTGCCAATTGCTGCCGAACCTTTTCTCATATTACTGAAGGCGGTAGATATTGATTTAGCAGGATCAATGATGTTATAGAACAATCCCATATAGGTAAGAAATAAAGCGCCATTCAATCCCAGTTCGCCACTTAAAACAAGCCTGCCGCCAAACCATAAAATACCTGCAAAAATAGCTACACCCATCATTTCACTCATGGGCGAAGCCAGGTCACGTTTAAACCCTATCTGGTTTTTAGCTTTTAACAAGTCGTCGCTGATACCATAAAATTTTCCACGCAGCATAGTCTCTACATTAAATGCTTTAATAACCCTTAATCCGCCCAGGGTTTCGTCAATGGTCGAGATCGTTTCTCCGCCTTTTTCTGCAACACGGGCAGATTGTTTTTTTAACGAACGGCTTACCCTGCCAATTACAAAACCCATTACCGGAATACACAACAATATAAAACCGGTAAGTTTGGGACTTATATAAAAAAGTACAGTAAGGTTAATGATAATTGCCAGTGGGTCTTTTACCCATCCTTCCAATGTACCAACAACAGAACCTTCCACTTCGGCTACATCATTGGTCATTCTGCTCATCAGGTCTCCTTTCCGTTGCTCGGTAAAATAACCGATTGGCAATTTGAGTATCTTATCATACAAATCAATTCTAAAACGGTTTACAATACCGTTCTTTAGAGGCCCCATGGCCCTGTAAGACAGGTAAAGGAAGAAGTTCTTTAAGAAAATAGATATGATGATAAGAATACAAACAACGCCCAATGCCTGGTATACACTGCCATTATTGATAAGGCTGTTAAGCTGATCTGTTACATAAACCACCAATGGATTGCCTGATGTTTTAGGCATTAATCCCTGATCATTTACTCCAAAGATCAATTGCATAAAAGGCAGCAACATGCCTATTGACAGGATTGAAAAAAGTATAGAAAGAAAAATGTTAACAATGTACCAGGCAATGGAAGCTTTGTATTGCTTCAGGTACGTAAAAACTCTTGAATATTGCTTCATTTGTAATAATTCTGAATAGAAACGGCAAAGTAACTAATTTTACAGCAAACCCCGTCCCGATTGTTACCGGAACGCCTGAGGTTTCTATATAAGACGTTTAAACAGAAAGAATATGTTAGAAGGTAAAAGACAAAAGATGGTGGCAGGATTGCTTAATAA
>JAOAUI010000048.1 GCA_030157685.1 Ferruginibacter sp.
GGATAAACCATTGCATTGGAAAAATTATTTGCAATATGTACCGGTACAATTTTACTGTAGCTGAACTTGGTATCAATATCAATCATTTTCAAGCGGTAGAAAACTGTATTGGCATTTGGCAAATTATTATCTGTGAAAGAATAATTGGCTAAATTTCTTCCGGCAACTTCTCCAATTTTATAAAAGCCCAGGCCATCAATACTTCTTTCAATTTCATATTGTTTAAAATTGGTTTCAAAAGTGGCGTACCATTTCAATAATACTGTTTCATTGTTTTTTTGAGCCGTAAAATCTGTAATGGTTACAGGTAAAGCACCAGAACATTGCCAAACCAGTGCTACATATTCCGGATGATCGATATACGGATTTCGGTTTCCCTGCATCATATAAATATCGTTATTCCGGTCAATTTCTTTTGTACTTACGGGGTCAGCCAAATGCCATTGGTAAAGCATTTTAAGATACCAGCTATCAAAACACGGATAAGCCGTACTATCCAAAGCATCATTTGCATTCGAATTGTTTTTCCAGGCTGCAATATTGTTTTCGTAAGCGGTGGCCACATAAAATGTAGATCGTGCCAAATCGCCTTTGTACTCATTTATCGGCTCAAAGGCACTTCCTGTATATTGAGTTAGATAAGTATTTGGGCCAAGTTTTGTTCCATTTAAAGAAGTGTATGTAGGGCTGGTAACAACGCCATAAGGAAAATTTCCTCTCATACCGTTTACTTTTTTATCGGTTGGATAAACAATAAACATATCGCTTCGCATAGGTTCGGCAGATGAAAACCAGGATTGCGGAAAAGCATGTTCCCGGTTATAACGCTGGCATTCCACCGTTCCGGATGTGCCCTTGTCCTGGTAAGGAGACCCAAACGTAAACTCACATTCTGTACCGGTGGGTTTATCTGTATATACATCCCAAACAATTGTTTTGCTGGCAGCGTCATTTGGCCTGTCATCCGAAATATAATATGCACTCCATAAGCCGGTATAAGTTGGATTTGGGTTGGCAACTGCAGGCTTTATAATATTGAACAAAGATGTTTTGAGGTTGGTGCAGGTTAATCCACCTACAGCATCGTAATAACCGGCTGGAATTCCTGGTCCGGTGGCAAAAGTTGTTATATTAGAATCTAAAGAGTTGGTACTGTAAAAAGGTTCGCCGGTGCAAATTGTTCGGGCTGAGTAAATAAAAAGATAATAAGTTGTTCCTGCAGTTAAACCGGTTTTTTTGTGGATGTAATTTTTATCGTAAAAAATTACATTACCCGATCCGATATTATCTCCAATTGCATAAACCGTTCCATTTGCCGGTGTGGCGCCTAAGGTAGCGCTGGTTGATAAAATGCCCAGGTAATAAATATTTGTTGCGGGAGCATTGGCCGTTGTATCAAAATAAATAGCCAGCTGGGTATCTGTACTGTTTAATATAAAGCTGGAAAGGGTGGGTAGATTTGGTGCCGTACATTGACTGTATGAATTAAATGCAGCAATCAGCATCAAAAATAGCAGAACCGGGTATCTTTTCATCACTATTGTATGTTGTGACGGAAGTAAAAATAATTAAAAAACCCGTCAGTATTGCTAAGACGGGTTCTGAATATCAGTATAACAAAGTATTACTTTGCCTGTGCGTTCACTCTTTTAGCCAGCTTGCTTTTTAAATTGGCAGCTTTGTTTTTATGGATGGTACCACGCTTAGCTAATTTATCAATCATAGAAGCAACTTTTGGAAAAGCTTCTGTTGCAGCCGCTTTTTCGCTTGCTTTTAAATCACGAATTGCGTTACGGGTTGTTTTGCCATAATAACGGTTACGTTCGTTACGCTTAGTACTTTGTCTTACATCTTTTTTGGTCGCTGCATGATTTGCCATGAAAATCTATTTTTTGGGCTGCAAAGATAGGGGGATTTCAATTAAAAATTAAGAATTAAAAATGGATAATTTAAGAAAGTTGTAAATTTCCCCCTATTTCAGATAAAAACAGGATTATGAACCGTTATATTTTACTCAGTTTACATGTAATATCGCTCGTTTTACTGGGCTTTGGTTGGGTGATGGATATTTTACACATCGATATTTCGGTACATTATATTGTAGATTTTAACCTCTTTAGCGAAAAAAGAAGTGTGTTTGGCATGCTTGAAAAACTATGGAAAGATGCCAATTACCTGCCATTTTCACTCATTTTCTTATTCGGCATCATCGTTCCTTTAATAAAATCGGGCATCATCTTTTATTTGTTGCTGGGCAAAAATCCTGATATGAAATGGCAACGTTTTGTAAGCGCCATCAGCAAATGGGCCATGGCCGATGTATTTGCCATCAGCATATTCGTGGCTTTTTTGGGTGCCAATGCTATGGAAAGTACCAAGGCTTTTCTTCAACCAGGTTTTTATTATTTTACCGGCTATGTAATTTTAAGCGGCATCGTTGCCATGTTTTGCGGAAAATTGCTTTCAAATTCCGCAACAAATAATGCTTAATTAACCGATATTTGCAGCCGATTTCTGCCTAAGTTTCTAAGGTTTTGCTCAATAGATTGATGTCGTACAAGAGTGCGACGCCAATGAAGCTAAATAGGAGTACTACGGCCGGGTTCCCACAAATTAAACAGACGAGAAAAAAATCTCAACTTATTTATGAAGGATTTTCAATACATCACCAATTCGCATCCATCTTATGTAGAGGGGCTATACCAGGATTTTGTAAAAGACCCAACCAGTGTTGATGTGGATATGCGTAAGTTTTTTGAGGGTTTTGATTTTGCGGTGAGTAATGCACGTACTGCAGCCAACGGTGCCTCAACAAATGGTGCTGCTGTTTCAACCAGTCAGCTTGATAAAGAGTTTGGCGTTTTTCGTTTGATACGGGCCTATCGAAAAAAAGGCCACCTGGTTGCCAAAACAAATCCAATCAGGGAACGAAAAGACCGCCATGCCAAGCTGGAGCTATCAAATTTTGGCTTAACCGATGCCGATCTGAACACAACATTTGCAGCAGGAAAATATGTGGACATGGAAAATGCTTCATTGAAAAGCATTATTGCGCATTTACAAAAATGTTACACCGGTCACTTGGGAGTGCAGGTTGGTTATATAAACGACCAGGAAAAACTAGATTGGCTTACCAATGCTATTGAACAAACAATGCTGAAGCCAGTGCCTTTGCAACAAAAGAAAAGGATTTTGCAAAAGCTGAATGAAGGCGTAATGTTTGAAAAATTTTTGCACACAAAATATATTGGGCAAAAACGTTTTTCGCTGGAAGGTGGAGAAACGGCCATAGCAGCACTGGATGCCATCATCAACACAGCAGCCAATAATAATGTAGAAGAAGTGGTGATTGGTATGGCGCACCGTGGAAGATTGAATGTGCTGGCCAATATTATGGGAAAAACCTATCAACAGATATTCAGCGAATTTGAAGGAACCAGCCTTCCCGATACAACTATGGGCAGCGGCGATGTAAAATATCACCTGGGTTTTGGTAGTGATGTGGAAACAGCAGATGGCAAAAAAGTGCATTTAAAATTAAGTCCCAACCCATCACACCTGGAAGCGGTGGATCCGTTGGTGATTGGTTTTGCAAGAAGCAAGGCCGATATTTTATACAACAGCGATTACGATAAAATTCTTCCCATACTTATACATGGAGATGCCTCTGTTGCAGGCCAGGGCATCGTGTACGAGGTTTTGCAGATGAGTAAACTGGAGGGTTATTATACCGGTGGTACCATTCATTTTGTCATAAATAACCAAATTGGTTTTACAACCGATTTTGATGATGCCCGCAGTTCAGACTATTGCACTTCCATTGCAGCCATGGTGCATGCTCCGGTTTTTCATGTTAATGGCGATGATGCCGAAGCCGTTGTAAAAGCTTGCGAAATTGCCACGCTTTACCGCCAGGAATTTAACAGCGATATTTTTATTGATATGGTTTGCTACCGCAAGCACGGGCATAACGAAGGTGATGAGCCTAAGTTTACCCAGCCTCAATTATATGCACTGATAGACAAACATCTTAACCCAAGAGAAGTTTATACCCAGTTTTTAATACAGAACGGCGAACCAGATGCACAGGCACTTGCAAAAGAAATGGAACAAAGGTTTTTGGCAGATCTGCAGGAGCGGCTGGATGAAGTGAAACAAAATCCTTTGCCTTATAGCTATCAGCCGCCCGAACTGGTCTGGAAAAGTTTGCGCAAAGCAACTGTTGCAGATTTTGATACATCGCCGGTTACAGCAATTGGCAACGATGCTTTTACATTATTGTTTGAAGGCCTGATGAAATGGCCTGCCGATTTTAAACCACTGCGTAAAGTGGAGAAACTCATCAGCGATAAACTAAAATTATTCAGCGATGAAAATAAAGTTGACTGGGCCACTGCAGAGTTAATGGCTTATGGAAGTTTACTGGTGGAAGGTAAAGATGTACGCATGAGCGGACAGGATGTAAAACGTGGCACATTCAGTCACCGTCATGCAGCTTTGTATGATGAAGTTAGCAACGATGAATACAACAGGCTTGATCATTTTACCCAAACACAATCGCCTTTCCGTATTTATAATTCTTTATTGAGTGAATATGCAGTGCTTGGTTTTGAATATGGTTATGCCATGGCAAACCCCAATGCATTGGTAATATGGGAGGCACAGTTTGGCGATTTTTGCAATGGTGCACAAACAATAGTTGACCAGTTTATAACAACTGCCGAAACCAAATGGCAGCGTATGAATGGCGTGGTTTTATTACTGCCTCATGGTTACGAAGGACAGGGGCCTGAGCATAGCAGTGCCCGCATGGAGCGATTTTTACAAATGTGCGGAGAGCTGAATTTTGTAGTTTCAAATGTTACCACAGCAGCTAATTTTTTCCATTTGCTGCGCAGGCAATTGGCCTGGCCTTTCCGTAAACCGGTCGTAAATTTTTCGCCAAAAGCAAATTTGCGCCACCCGGGCAGCTACAGTACCAAAGATGAATTTACAGGCGGCGGCTTTAAAGAAGTTATAGATGATGCAACGATCAACAATGCTGCAGAAGTAAAAAAAGTTTTATGCTGCAGCGGTAAAATTTATTTCGACCTGGCCGAACGCCAGCAAAAAGACCTGCCTACCGGACAGGCAGGAAACCGGAAAGATGTTGCCATTGTAAGGCTTGAGCAGATTCATCCTTTACCTCAAAAGCAATTAGATGATTTGTACAAAAAATACAGCAAAGCCATCTGGTACTGGGTGCAGGAAGAGCCATTGAACATGGGTGCAGCAACATTCTTAAGAATGAATTTAAAAAATATCAATTTTTATATTATCAGCCGCCAGGCAAGTGCAGCAACGGCCACAGGTTACAGTAAGATACATGCAAAAGAGCAGGCGCAGATAATTGATACAGCCTTCTCCATTTAAAAAAATTACAGAGTATTTAATAATTACCAGATTATGTTTAATTCGTTAAGTGAAAAATTAGAATCAGCCTTTAAGAATATAAAAGGGCAGGCAAGGATCAGTGAACTCAATATTGCCAATACAGTAAAAGACATTCGCCGTGCGTTGGTAGATGCCGATGTGAATTATAAGATTGCCAAAGAATTTACCGATAAGGTTAAGGAAAAAGCCCTCGGCGAAAAAGTATTGCTCGCCGTTAATCCCGGCCAGCAAATGGTAAAAATTGTGCAGGACGAACTGACGGAACTGATGGGGGGTACCCAAACGGAATTTAATATCAGCGGCAGCCCGGCAATTATACTGGTAGCAGGTTTACAGGGTAGTGGTAAAACAACTTTCAGCGGCAAGCTGGCTAATTATCTTAAAACCAAAAAAGGTAAATCGCCTTTGTTGGTAGCGGCAGATATTTACCGCCCTGCGGCGATCGATCAGCTGGAGGTTTTAGGTGGACAGATTGATGTTCCCGTCTACAGTGAAAGAGAAAATAAAGATGCGGTTTCTATTGTGCAGAATGCCATTAAGGAAGCAAGGGCAAAAAATAAAAACGTGATCATCATTGATACTGCCGGCCGTTTGGCCGTTGATGAAGTGATGATGACTGAGGTGGCTAATATTAAAGCAGCCATCAACCCACAGGAAATTTTATTTGTGGTGGATAGTATGACGGGACAGGATGCAGTGAACACAGCTGCTGCATTTAATGAGCGTTTGGATTTTAGTGGTGTGGTATTAACGAAGCTCGATGGAGATACACGTGGTGGTGCGGCCTTATCTATTAAATACACCGTAAACAAACCCATCAAATTTGCCAGCAGCGGCGAAAAGATGGATACGCTTGATGTGTTTTATCCGGACAGGATGGCCCAGCGTATTTTAGGCATGGGCGATATTGTAAGCCTGGTAGAAAAAGCACAGGAACAATTTGATGAAAAGGAAGCTGCCCGCCTGGAAAAAAAGATCCGCAAAAATCAATTTGATTTTGAAGACTTTAAAACCCAGCTGGAGCAGATAAAAAAGATGGGCAATATAAAAGACCTGATGGGCATGATACCGGGCGTAGGCAAACAGATAAAAGATGTAGATGTTAATGATGATTCTTTTAAGGGAATTGAAGCTATGATAAACTCCATGACAATACAGGAACGCCGCAACCCTGACCTTATTAACCCAAGCCGTAAAACCCGTATTGCCAAAGGCGCCGGTAAAGATATTGCCGAGTTAAATGCATTTTTAAAGCAATTTGAGCAAATGAAAGGCATGATGAAAATGATGAATAAAATGCCCAAAGGAATGATGCCGGGCATGGGAAGAAGATAAAAATTCATCCAGGATTTTGTGATATTATAAAATAGTAGCGGTAAAGAGCCTTAAAATTGAATAAATACTGATTTTACGCTTGATTGTTATACCAATCATAAGAATTGTTACATTTTAATCATTTCTGATTCTATTATTTGGCATTTGAATTGCCGGTCGTTATCTTTGTCCTCCTTTTTTAAGGATAAACCCTATTTAATAACAACCAAAAATTTCTATTTATGGCTGTAAAAATGAGACTGCAAAGGCATGGCTCAAAGAAGCGCCCCTTTTATTTCATCGTTGTAGCAGATGGCCGTGCGCCACGTGACGGTAAATTCATTCAAAAACTTGGTACTTACAATCCTTTAACGGTTCCTGCAACTATTCAGGTAGATCGTCAGAAAGCATTGGACTGGCTGCAAAAAGGTGCTCAACCCACCGATACTGTACGTCGTATCCTTTCTTTCAAAGGTGTGTTGTACCTAAAGCATTTACTTCGTGGAGTAAGCTTAGGCTTATTTGATGAAGCTGGTGCAATGGAAAAATTCACTGCATGGACTGCTGAACACGATTCAAATGTCAGCCGTCGCCAGGGAGCACATAAAAAGGCCCGTAGCGATAGCCGCAATCAACCGATTGTGAAAAAGGTGGAAGCAAAAGTTGAAACTCCAACCGTAGAAGCACCAGCTGCTGA
>JAOAUI010000049.1 GCA_030157685.1 Ferruginibacter sp.
TTATTTCCTTCATCAATCAATTTTAAGTAATTCCAGCTCTGTTTTGCCGTTGTATGGAATATTGTATTTTATACTTTTTATTAAAAACCTTACACTGTGAATGGTAACTACATCTTCCCACTTTAGATCATGCAGTATGTACAATGGTAAATTGAAAATATAATTACGGAGATCTGTGCTTTTGTACATGGCAATCCATACTTTCCAGAAGTTTTCATACAAGCCCTTATCTGTTATATTATAATAATCTTTGTAAACATTTGCCCAAAGTCCTAAACTATTATTATAATTATCTACAGGAAAACAGTGGCTAAACGGATATTGACAAGCTCCGGTACTGCTACCGCTTACCTGCCGATCAGGTTTATAACCAAAGCAAAATAATGTACGTAAACTCCAATTGGCTGTAGTGCCGCTTTGCACCCAGCTACCTGGTTGATAACAAATAGGGAATAAGCCAATATAACTATTGCTTAAATAAACCCTGAATATTTGCCGCTGCATGGCAAATGTTGTAATGCCTGTAGTAATGCCTTCGGTTTGTTCTGCTAATAAATAATCCTGTAAATTATCTCCTATACGCTGCCAGCTTTTTACTGCATCAATATTTACCAGCTCAAACCATGCATTTTCTGCATAAACAAAACAATAATCTCCTTCATTTTGGCCGGATGCTGCAGGTAATGCATCAAAATCAACTACAGGGGTAAGCGGTGTTACTTTTGTAACATCAAAATAAGAGGGGAAACTATCACTGCTATCCTTATTTTGTATTAATGATATAATCCTTTCCTTACTATCAAATTTGCCAATGCTTGTTGCCTGTGCATAGTTTGATAAATCCCGGCCAGTACCATTGGCAATAATATTTTTTAACCACTTAAGGGTACAAACTTTCTTATTGCTGTCAAAAACAAAACCGATACCATACCTGTTTTTAATATCTAAAATAAAATTTCTGATTGTATAATCGGGTGGTACGTGTTCTTTTAAACTAAAGCTTACTGTGCTTTTTGGAATTACGGAGCCAATAGTACCTGTTACTTCTGTCCAGTTTGCCCAATAAATGGCATTAAAGCTTTGGCTGAATAATTTTAAAAACAGATCATCAAGTAATACTTCTCCATCAATTGTCCAGTTGTTTTCTGTAAAGCATTTTTCTATAAGATATTTTAAATTGATGGCCGGGCATAAACTGGCTACATTATGAGAAGTAGAAAAATAAGGAACAGAATGGCCGCTATTATCCAATCTGTTCATCCAAGTAAAAACAGGATTATTGCTATTATCAATAAGGCCGCCCCAGCCTTCATTTTTTATAGGTACAAATGTATACTCACCCGGTGTTTGGGCCACACTTAACACATGCTGCCAAAAACCGCCACTGCCATCATAGGGATCTGTTGTTGTGAAGTTAAATGTACGGGTGCCACCTAAAGTAAGATCACTTAATTTTTTATCTTTTACTTCCTGAAAAAAATCACTTATGGAAAATACAAATAAGCCATTACTTACCTGGCTAACCGGCTGATTATTATTTTTACTAAAACCATCAACAACAAATTTTCCAATATAAATTATACCATCTGCATGCAACTCTGCATCAAATGTTTGTTTTGCATGCTTTTTATAATGATTACCGGTGTATGCAATAAGCCGGTAATTCTTATCAGTATAAGGCAATGCCACCGGCAGGCTGTACTCACCATCAAT
>JAOAUI010000050.1 GCA_030157685.1 Ferruginibacter sp.
TCATGCTCTATAATACACCCGGTATTACAGATGACCCCTGTTGCAATGGAAGCCAACGGGTTAATAGCAGTGTTAGCCGCAATCATTACACCCTGCGAAGCGATTGCAGCAGATGCATCTATCACAGCTGAAGGATGTATGGCATTTGCTGATGATAAACTATTTTTTTGCAGACCATCGTGGATTTTTTTACGTAGACCATTATCACCTACAGCAATAAAATAGCCGCCGGCTTCAATAGCATCCAAACCGGTTTTCGAATCTTCGGTTCCAAAATATGGCAGGCCGAAAGGATTGTATACTTTTTCAGTAACATCGCAATAGCCCGTAACATTTTTACCGGCGGCCTTAAAAATGCCGTACACCACAAATGCATGGCCGCTGTACCCTATTAATACCATGGTCGTTTTATTAATTATCTAATTTACCAAGGTTTTGTAAGCCTCCAGCATATTTTGCCAGATATTTTCCTGCCGGTAATTTTCTCTCACGTGCTGTTGCAGTTTTTTTGCCATCTCCTGCATGTGTTGCGGATGCAATAGAGCATACTGTAAAAGTTTAAGCATCTGTTGTTCATTTCCGCTTTCAAAAATCAAACCTGTTTCATTATTGGTTACAATATCAATATTGCCGGTTATATGGCTGCATATAACCGGCAGCCCCATTGAGCCTGCCTGTAACAACACATTCGGAAAGCCTTCCCGGTGCGACGGAAAAACAAAAAAACCGGCCAGGTGCATAAAATATTCTACCTGGTTACTCCAGTTGATATGAATAATGGACGAATTGTTTTCTATTTCAAGTAAAGTAGCTGCCGGCAGCGGATCTAATGCATTTTCAAATTCACCAACCAAGATCAACTTCAGATTTGCATTATCTTTTTGTAATTGTGTAAAAACATGCACCAGTTCTATAAGGCCTTTATCTTTTACAAGCCTGCCAATGCAAAGCAGGTAGGTTTGTTCTGTTGAATAGCTGATCTGGTCTTTAATTTCATCAATTATTTTTTCATCCAGGTTTTCTTTGTTAAACCGGTTAACGGGTATGCCATTGGTAGATCCTTTTGCAATGATGTTAAGCTTAGCTGTTTTGCAAAGTTTGTTTCTATTTATAAAACGCATTAATGAATTGCTGTTTGGCCAAACATGGCTGGCGGCGGCGTAAGTAAGCTTTTCAATAAATTTTAAGAGTTGGTATTTAAATCCTTTCTCTACCATCAGGGGCAGGCCGGCCACTGTATGTATCCTTACTTTTACACCGCAGATTTTTGCAGCCAGCATGCCCAGTAAACCTGCCTTGGGTGTATGTGTGTGTACAATATCCGGTTTCTCTTTTCTGAAAATTTTAATCAGCCTGAAGAGGCATTTCAAATCTGTAAAGGGTGTTATCTTTCGGGTCATGGGCACTATTATATGCCTGCATTGCTCCATTTCAATTACTTCCGGCAATTCCTTTCCATCTGCACTTATCATCAGCACATCAAAACCATTGGCTGCCATAAAACGCATTTGGCCTGGCAACAGGTAACGCAGGGCCATGGGCACTGTTGTTATGCGTATTAATTTTTTATTACTGCTTTTTTGAGACAATTGAGCTAATTGAATGTTGTGGTTTGATTTTTGTAACCAAAATTAACTTCATATTATTAAAAGGCGGTCAGAATTTTTATGATACATTTGGAATGTATTTGCGTTACCATAAACATTAACGGAAACCATATCCCTTAAAAGTAACAAGTAAATGAATTATTTAGATTTTCTATTGTTTCCTGTTTATGTTGCGTTGTTTTATTTCCTCTTCAGCGCCCGCAGAAAAAATTATACCGATCCCATACTCAGACACTATCACAAGCAGGGTTTCTGGATAAAAATAATTGCTGTTATAGGATTCACTTTTTTTAATACGATGCTTTCTGTGGGAGATTCGTTCCTGTTGTTTTTTACCGAAGGGACAAATATCTGCCACTTGATTATGAAAGATTTTTCTCAGGTAAAATGGCTTTACCTGCCCAGCGCCGAGTTTGATCAATCCTTATTAAAAAACCCGGCCAACCTTGGTTATCTTAAAGGTGAAAACAATTACATGATAGTAAGAATTACGGCCATGCTGTCATTTCTTTCTTTTCAAAAATACCTTATTTTAAACCTCTTTTTTTCCATGTTGTCATTTTCGGGAGTATGGCGTCTTTACCGTTTTTTTTATGAGCAATACCCTCATTTACATAAACAACTGGCAATAGCCATATTGTATTTACCCACTTTTGTTTTCTGGAGTTCGGGTATTTTAAAAGACCCGATCTGTACCGGCGCTTTAGGTTGGATAACATATGCATTGTACGAAGCCTTCTACAAAAAGAAAGATATTCTTAAAAATGCCGTAATCATATTTATTGCCGGGTACCTTTTGTACGTAATTAAAGTTTACATACTCATTTCCTATGTGCCTTTCTTCATGCTTTTCCTGGTTTTAAAAAATGTAAATCTTATAAAAAGCAGGTTGTTGCGTGTTACATTTGTTTTAGGGCTTATCTTTCTGGCCATGGCCATGTTTGGTACAGTTATGCAGCAACTGGCCGGAACACTGGGCGCCTATGGAGGCAATGATGTAACCAAAAACATATCGATATACCAGAAAGCATATGCCGAGCAGGAAGATGTGGGTTCCAGTTTTTCGCTGGGTGTTGAATATGATGGTTCGGTTTCAAGCCTGATAAAAATTGCCCCTGCAGCCATTATTGCCACATTGTACAGGCCTTTTATCTGGGAATCAAAGAAAATATCAACCCTTTTATCTTCTATTGAAAGTATGGTAATCATGTTCTTTACCTTATCTGTGTTTTATAAAGCAGGGCCTAAGGGTTTTATAAGGCCAATCTTAAAAGACCCTACAGTTATGTATTGCCTTTTGTTTGCCATATTGTTTGCCCTGTTTGTGGGAGCCACTACAGCAAATTTTGGCACTTTGGTACGTTACAAAATTCCCTGCATGCCTTTTTATATTATTGCCATTTTTCTTATTCAGGACTGGGCTAAAAGAAATAAAAAAAGCCCGGCTGTTGGCGGGGCTTTGTGATGTGATTTCAAAGGGGGTTATAATGTAACCATTATGCGTTTGCAGCTCTTTCGGTTCTGGCCGATGTGAAAGGAGCCAATATGTTCATCCAGGTAGTTTTAAGGTAACTGTTTATTGAAGCTGATAAAGATATCGGTTCTGCCGATTTTAATCTCGTTAAGATAACCGGTGGTAAAGCTTCAAAATTATTATTGATGGCATCGGCAGCCGGCCACATGATAAAACTTAATTTTTTAAGTCTGTCTGTTTTTTGAAACACAATAGTTACACCCGCAAAAGCAAGTAAAAAACAGCTGTAGTGCAATAATGCAAGGGCCTTGTTATTAAATTTTGTTTGATGAATATGAAAGCGGTTGCGGATGTAGTAATACATTTTCCAGCCAGAGGCGTAATCCCAATCTTTTTTTACTGAGAAAGCTGTTGCCGGATGATAATGAATACTGTTGGCTACTGTACAAACCGGTATTTTATTGCGCCTTACGATCCTGTAATAATATTCTGTTTCGTCGCCCCATAAAAAGAAACTGGCTTTTGGTACGCCTACTCTTTCAATAATACGCCTGTTGATGAAAGTGCCGTTAAACGGATGCCCAATTCCATCAATAATATTACCGGGTACTTCATCCAGGGTTTTATATCCCCCGGTATTCCACACAAAAGATTTTCTGTCTTTATTATCAATTACAGCGCAGTTCATTAAAGTTAATTCGGCTGGCTGGGCGGCTAATAAGTTTTCAAGCGCATCTTCTTTAGGCATACCATCATCATCCATGCACCATATCCATTCATACCCCTCTTCAAACCCCATTTTAATGGCAGTACTAAAGCCTCCGGCTCCACCTATATTTTTTTGAGTAAAATAGCTTACATCAGGCTGAGTATTTAACCACTCTTCGGTACCATCGGTGCTGCCGTTATTTATTACTAAAATACCATCTAAGGGGCGTGATTGATTGCGTAGTGCAGTGATGCACTCAGACAGAAGGGCTAAACGGTTGTACGTAACAACCACAGCAACTACCTTTTCCATGGGAATTGGTTTGGTTTTTTGAATAGAATAAATTGGACACTGATATAACGCAGTGAAAGACTGGTTATTGTATAAAACAGGCTATTTTTCTTTAATTCTCCGTATTAGGGAACACCGGAGCCTTACTGCCTGCACTGAGAGATTGAATGAAAGATTGGGAAAAAGCAAGCGCTTCGCCTATTACATGATGCATATCCATATAGCGATACGTGGCAAGCCGGCCAAGGAAAGAGAGGTTGGAAGACTGTTCAGCTTCTGTACGGTAAGCATCCAGCATTATTTTGTCCTTTTCAAGCCTTTTGGGGTAGTAGGGTATATCATTTTCTGTAGTTTCTTTACTGAATTCTTTAAAATAAACGGTTTTTTCATGCTCTTCCCAGGGCGCAAAATGTTTATGCTCGTGCACCCTTGTATGAGGAACCGTTTCATCGCAATAATTAATTACGGCATTGCCCTGGTAGTCACCATCGGCAGTATGTTTTTCAAAAGTAACGGTGCGGTAGCCAAGCCGGCCAAATTTATAATTAAAAAAAGCATCAATGGGGCCGGTGTAAAAAATATGGTTGTAGGTAGTATGTAATTCGCTGCTGTAATTAAATTTTTTATTCAGGGTGATGTTGATCTTCGGGCTGTCCAATAATTTTTCAACCAGTTCGGTATAGCCATTTACCGGTATACCCTGGTAAATATTGTTGTAATAATTATCGTTGTAATTAAACCTTACCGGTAATCTTTTTAAAATAGATGCCGGTAATTCAGATGGCTCACAACCCCATTGCTTTTTTGTGTAGCCGTAAAAAAATGCATGGTACAGGTCTTTGCCTAAAAATTTAAGTGCCTGCTCTTCAAAAGACTGAGGATCAGTAATACTTTTATCGCCCAGGCTTTCGATAAATGCTTTAGCCTCTTCGGGCCCAAAGGTTTTATTAAAAAACTGGTTAATGGTATGCAGGTTAACCGGCAATGAATAAATATTGCCTTTGTAATTTGCCTTTACCCGGTTGATGAAAGGTTTAAACTCTACAATGCTGTTTACAAAATCCCATATCTCTTTTTTATCGGTATTAAAAATATGCGGCCCATATTCATGAACCATCACATTGGTTGCTGCATCTCTTTTTGTATGGCAGTTACCGGCTACATGGCCTCGTTCGTCCCACACATCAATAGCACAATCAAGTTCCGATGCCAGTTGATTGGCCAGTACTGCTCCTGAGAAACCTGCGCCTACTATTAAAAATTTGTGCTGCATGTAGCTTTAATTTGTTTGCAAAATAACCGATTAGCCCATAATACTTTTATAAATCCGGGTGTATTTTTCAATGGCGTTTTCCAGCGAATACCATTTTACTGCTCCCGTTCTTATTGCTGCTGCATCATAATCCCTTTTGTTTGCAACTTCATTGATTGCGCTTTCAAATACAGCATCCGTGAACTCATTTATTACAATTCCTGAATTGGTGCTTTGCACAATTTCTGCCACATCACCCACGCCACCATTGGTTATTACCGGTATGCCCATCGCCATTATTTCGCCATGTTTTGTTGGCGATGATGATTGCTTGGAATAGCAAGGCTTGATAAAAAATATAGAATAGCTGCTTAAAGAAAGTAATGCCGGTACCTGCACACGGGAAGCTTTTTTAACAACTACTTTATCTGCCGGTATTTCATATTGAGCAGCAATTGCTTTTATTTCCTCATGCCGGTGTGGCGAAATGAATAAAAATTTAGCAGCCGGAATGCGCTTGCTCAACAGTTTGCAAAACTGCAGCATTTCTGCAGTAAGATACCAGCCACCGATTGAACCGAGGTAGCTGATCACAAAATCATCATCGCTGATATTGAGTTCAGTCTTTAAAGTTGCTTTTTCATTTGGATCAATTTTTGAATAGTCAAAAAGTGCAAGGTCTGCACTACAGGGAATTACTTCCAATGGAATTGACGCTTTGTACTCTTTCCAATCTTTAATAATTGTTTCAGCTGCATAAGTAAGGCAAACAATGCCATCACTTTGCTTTACGGCTTCCGATTCTTTCTTAGCAAAGAAATTATAAATGGTTTTGTAAAGCAGGTTTTTTGTATTCCACATGCCGCCTTCTACCCTGCTATCGGCATAAAACTCACGTATGTCATTTAAAAACTTAACACCCATTGTTTTTTTCATCCACAAACCGATCAGCGCCGGCACTCCGGCACGTGTGTGTACCATATCAATGCCTTCTGCCTTGTGTAATTTTTTTGCAGCACGGCGCATTTTTATAACATCAAGCAAGGTAGAAAGTACCGGCGGATTTTTTGTATAGTTAAGCGGTATCCAGCTGATATTGCTTTTATCAAGCAGTTGCTGTATATATTCTTTGTTCTGATGATAGACTTGTTCTTTTTCGCAGCTGATCAAAAATATTTTGTAACCAGCCTTACTCAACCCCTGTAAATAAGGTATTACCTGGCTTTGGCCAAGCGGATCGGTCATACCATCGTAAGAAATAAATAATACTTTTTTTACTGTACTCAATTGTAGTTTGTTTTCGGCCTAATATCTTACAAGATAACGGAGATAATGTTTTAAGGCAAACACAAATTTATATTTAAAAGAATGCATGGCTATGTAATGCTTTTTTATGCCTTCGTGTTCTTTTAAAGGAATTTCGGTAACCGGTATCGAATCTGCCAATGCATCAGCATCAATTGCAAACCTTTCGTCAGGCTCACAGTTGGTACCGCTTCCATCATGGCCAATATTTGATACCAATGATCTTTGTGGATACAAACACATGCCATCATTTAAAAAAACGGTTGAGTGCCAGATGGCATTCCAGCTTCTGAGCTTTCCTTTGGCAACGGCTTTTAGTCCCCAGAAAAATTCAAATGTACCATCCATGTTCAGTCTGTGGATGTTGCCTTTTTTCTTTACTGCTTCATGTACCGCCAATGGGTCTAATTTAAAATGATCCCAGGCACGTTTCCAGGTGGCCCAGCCCCAGGTGGTGGTATGATAGAAGAAAAATGTTGACTCTTTTATTTCTACAGGAGCAAACTCAGGCCTCTTGTATGCAGCAATATGCATCACCTTCGGATTGTTCTCATAAAAATCAAGTGCATCGTTCATGTAGGTTAAAAACCCCGGAGAAAGCAAGCCATCATCTTCCATGGCTATCACTCTGCCAAATTCATTTACCATTCTTGTCACTCCTTCTGCATTCGATTTTATCAATCCCTTATTTTCTGTTGCTTCAATAATGTTTAC
>JAOAUI010000051.1 GCA_030157685.1 Ferruginibacter sp.
TCATTTTAATTGATTTTTCTTTCTTCTTTTTCCATTTTACATTTACGCCATGAGTAAAACTAAATCCGCATTTTTTTGTCAGAGTTGTGGTTACGAAAGTGCCAAATGGTTGGGTAAATGCCCGGGCTGTAATAACTGGAATACTTTTGTTGAAGAGGTAATTATTAAAGGAACCGATAAAAAAGAAAAAGATGAATGGCGTGATTACTCAGGATTGGGAAAACAAAAAACCATTTCAATAAATGATGTAAGCAGTGCCGAAGAAAAAAGGATACTTACAACCGATGCAGAATTAAACCGGGTACTTGGAGGCGGTATTGTTTTAGGAAGTATTGTTTTAGTTGCAGGCGAACCAGGCATTGGCAAATCAACTTTGTTTTTACAGATAGGTTTACAACTCAAAGATGTTGTTACATTATATATAAGTGGCGAAGAAAGTGAACAGCAGATAAAAATGCGTGCTGACCGTATCGGCATTGGCAGTGACAATTTTTACATTCTTACCGAAACCAATACACAAAGCATTTTCCAGGAAATAAAAAAGTTGAAGCCGCAACTGGTTATTGTAGACTCTATTCAAACACTGCAATCACCTTTTGTTGAAACTGGTGCAGGCAGCATCAGCCAGATAAGAGAAACTGCCGGTGAGTTGCAACGCTTTGCCAAAGAATCAAACACGCCTGTTTTTTTAATTGGCCATGTTACCAAGGATGGTACTATTGCAGGGCCAAAAATTCTGGAGCATATGGTGGATACTGTTTTGCAGTTTGAAGGCGATCAGCATTATGCGTACCGCATTTTAAGAACCCTTAAAAACCGCTTTGGCTCTACATCTGAGCTGGGTATATATGAAATGACCGGTACAGGCATGAGGGCTGTAAACAATCCATCAGAATTATTAATTACCCAAAAAGAAGAACAGCTTAGCGGCATTGCTATTGCAGCAACTATGGAAGGTATGCGACCTTTACTTATTGAAGGACAGGCACTGGTTACACAAAGTGTTTATGGTACACCGCAAAGAACGGTGAGTGGTTTTGATCTGCGTCGCTTACAATTATTATTGGCCGTACTTGAAAAAAGAGGCGGCTTTCATTTTGGGGTAAAAGATGTTTTTATAAATATTGCCGGTGGTATAAAAGTTGAAGACCCATCCATAGATCTTGCCATTGTTAGTGCGCTCTTAAGTAGTTATGAAGACACACCCATTAACCAGCATTATTGTTTTGCAGGCGAAGTAGGTTTAAGCGGAGAGATAAGAGCTGTTAACAGAATTGAACAACGCATTGCCGAAGCAGAGAAATTGGGTTTTGAAAAAATTATAGTAAGTAAGTACAATTCCAAATCGTTGGGCAAACAAAAATTTAATATTGAAGTGGTGCCATTGGGAAAAGTTGAAGAACTGTATCAATATTTATTTTAACTTGTAAGGGTAATTAATAAAATGATTGCCCAACTAAAAAATATTGTCAGCAGTACCCTGCATCTTTTTTATCCGCATGTTTGTACCGGCTGCGGATCTGACTTGCTTGATGCAGATAACCAGCTTTGTTTAAAATGCATCCACAATTTACCACACACCGGTTTTGCTACTTTAGCCAACAACCCGGTTGAAAAATATTTTTGGGGAAGGATTCCATTAACTGCTGCTTACAGCCAGTTTTATTTTTCAAAAGAATTTTTAATACAGCATTTAATTCATCAGCTTA
>JAOAUI010000052.1 GCA_030157685.1 Ferruginibacter sp.
GGAATATCGAATTTTTTCTTTTGTATCTCTCCGGTCACTTTATCAAATAAACCCGGCGCATGCCATTTGGTTTGATCCTGCTCTGCCAGTTCATACCCTTTACCTTTCACTGTTTTTATGTGCAGTATTTTTGGGCCGGGAATATCTCTCAGATCTTTCAAAGTATCAACCAACTTGGTTATGTTGTGGCCGTCAATCGGGCCAAAATAACGTAGTTTCAGTGCTTCAAATAAATTACTGCTTTGGCTTACCATTCCTTTCAAACTGGCTTCCAGTTTACTTGCCATACTTCTGCTGAATGATTTGCCCACAGGAAGTTTGCCCAGCGCCTTCCATACATTATCTCTAAGATCGTTGTAAGTATGAGAAGTGGTGATATCAGTTAAATATTCTTTTAAAGCGCCCACATTGGGGTCAATGCTCATACAGTTATCATTCAAAATGATGAGCACATTACTTTTTTCAATACCTGCATGGTTCATGGCTTCAAACGCAAGGCCGGCCGTCATAGCGCCATCGCCAATAATGGCAACATGCTGCCTGTCGGTTTCGCCTTTGTAATGCGAAGCCATAGCCATACCCAATGCTGCAGAAATTGATGTGGAAGAGTGGCCAACACCAAAAGTATCGTACTCACTTTCGCTGCGCTTGGGAAAGCCGCTAAGCCCGTTGTATTTTCTGTTTGTAGGAAAATTATCCCTGCGGCCGGTAAGTATCTTGTGGCCATAAGCCTGGTGGCCTACATCCCAAACCAACTGGTCGTAAGGTGTGTTAAAAACATAATGCAAAGCAACGCTCAGTTCCACCACTCCCAGGCTGGCACCAAAATGCCCGCCATATACACTAACCACGTCAATAATATATTGGCGCAGTTCATCGCAAACCTGGTGTAATTGTTCCCTGCTTAACTTTTTTAAGTCATCGGGATTGTTTATTTCTTTAAGTAGAACTCCTGCTTTAATATCCATTTTCTATTTTTCAAACGGTAAAGGTACTGTTTTTAGGCACTTTTAGCCAGTTAATACAACAATTTTTAGCCTCTACGGTTCAGTTTAATTTTAGCTTTTTAGCATATCTTCAAAATAAAAACAATTGCATTTCCCCATTACCATTGAAATTGGCTCTTTAAAAATACTGCTGCATGCCATATTAGAACCATTGGGCATGTTTATCGGCTTCAGGTATTTTTTGTATTTACGAAAAGGAAAGGGTGACCAGATTGAGAGCGGACAAAGATTGTGGATCATTATCGGGGCTATTTTTGGCGCATTGATGGGATCCCGATTGGTAGGTGGTTTGGAAAATCCGGCTGAACTTTTAAAAGCCCCAAACCCGCTGATCTATTTCTACACCAATAAAACAGTTATTGGCGGTTTTTTAGGTGGTTTATTTAGTGTCGAGCTGGTTAAAAAATTAATTGGCGAAAAACACAGTAGCGGTGATTTGTTTACTTATCCCATGATTCTGGCACTCATCATTGGCCGCATCGGCTGTTTTGGTATGGGCATTTATGAAGAAACCTATGGTGTGGAAACAAGATTTTTTACCGGGATGAATTTGGGCGATGGTTTATTAAGGCACCCGGTAACTTTATACGAGATCGCTTTTTTAATAACGCTTTGGATCGGCTTGATACAATTGGAAAAGAGATGTACGTTGGTTGATGGCGGGCGCTTTAAAATTTTTATGATCGCTTATATTTTTTTTAGATTGGTCCTTGATTTTATAAAACCGCACTATACTTTTAGTTTCGGCTTATCAACCATACAGTTGGTTTGTTTAGGCGGATTGATCTATTATGCTGCTTATATTTTTAAACCCAGGAAATTAATTTTAACGCAATATGCCTGAACGCCCCTATACCTACTACGATTTTACACTTAGCATTTGCAGCACCTGTCTGCGGCGTGTTGATGCCAAGATCGTTTTTGAAAATGGAAATGTGTACATGCTTAAAACCTGCAGCCGGCATGGTTTTGAGAAAGTACTGATTGCAACCGATATTGAATATTATAAAAACATACGCAACTACAACAAGCCTTCAGAAACACCACTTAAATTCAATACAAAAACACATTATGGCTGCCCTTACGATTGTGGCCTATGCCAGGATCATGAGCAACACAGTTGCCTGACCGTGATTGAAATTACAGACCGCTGCAACCTGAGTTGCCCAACCTGTTATGCCATGAGCTCGCCACATTATGGCAGGCATAGAACTGTTGAGGAAGTTGAAAAAATGCTGGACATTATTGTTGCCAATGAAGGCCAACCCGATGTGGTGCAGATAAGCGGTGGTGAACCAACCGTGCACCCTGATTTTTTTGCCATCATGGAAATTGCCAAATCAAAGCCAATAAAGCATTTGATGTTGAACACCAATGGCATCCGCATTGCAAAGGATTTTGAGTTTGCTAAAAAACTAACAGCCTATGCACCCGATTTTGAAATTTATCTGCAGTTTGATTCCTTTAAACCGGAGGCGCTGCAACAGTTGCGTGGCGAGGATTTAACAGCAACCAGGATGAAAGCGTTGGAGCATTTAAATGCGTTGAATCTTTCTACAACCCTGGTTGTTACTTTACAAAAAGGAGTTAATGATGATGAGATAGGCAAGATCATTGAGTTTGCATTGAAGCAGAAATGTGTTCGTGGAGTTACTTTTCAACCTACACAAATTGCAGGCCGGGTAGAAAATTTTAACCCTGCAACAGACAGGCTCACTTTAACAGAAGTGCGGCAATCTATTTTAGACCAGGCAAATATTTTTACAGCCAAAGATCTTATTCCAGTGCCTTGCAATGCCGATGCATTGGTAATGGGTTATGCCCTAAAACTGGCCGGACAAACTTTTCCTTTAACAAGATATATTGACCCTTCGCATTTATTAGACAACAGCCGCAACACCATTGTATATGAACAGGACCAGGCGTTGCATGAACAGATGATCAATATTTTCAGCACCGGCATTTCTGTTGACCGTGTGGAAGAAAACATGAAGCAGTTACTTTGCTGCCTGCCACAGATTGAAGCACCGGGCTTGGGATATGAAAATCTTTTTCGTATCATTATCATGCGGTTTATTGATGCATACGATTTTGATGTTAGGGCTATTAAAAAAAGCTGTGTGCATATCATTCATAAAGATGGAAGGATAATACCTTTTGAAACCATGAATTTATTTTACAGGGATGATAAAGAAGCTTATTTGAAAGAACTGCAACAGGAAAGACAAAATGAACTGTTTACTTAAAAAGCCTGAATATGAAAAAAGCATTAAAAGTATTGTTAATCAACGTAGCTGTAGCTTTCGGCATCACCATATTGCTATTTTTAACAACAGGCGGCAGCAATAATACAAACGATTTTATAATTGGCTTGGGTTTAATATGCCTGGCGGGAGCGATACTGGATATATTGGTTGCTGTGATACTTTTTATTACCGGCCCTGCACAATATGATGTGGCAAAAGGTTTTTTATTGAGTGCCGGAGTTTTGTTTTTAGCTGGTTTTGCAGCCTGTAGTTCTGCAACCCTCAATTTCCATTAAAAAAAACAGGCAGCTTTTTATTGTACATATTTCATCATATTCAGAATCAGATCTGCATCGGGGCAATTAGCCAGGTATGCTTCACTCTCAGATAATTTGCAAACACCAGGGTAATCTCCATCCTTTAAATACAGGTTATGAATGATCTGAAAATGCAGGTGTGGCGGCCAGTTGCCATTTTCTTCCGGTTTGCCAAAATGCCCGATAACCTGCCCACGGTTTATGTATGCCCCTTCGTGTAAAGTAGAAATATCGGCCAGGCTTAAATGGCCATACAATGTGTGAAAAGCAATCGTTTCCAGTTGGTGTAACAAAATAATTGTTGCGCCGTAATCTCCAAAATTATCGTTGTAAGCAAAACTATGTACCATGCCGCCCAATGCAGCATACACAGGAGTTCCGGCTGGCCCCCAAATATCTATACCCAAATGCAGTGAGCGGGCTTCTTCACCGGCAAATAATTCGCTTCTGCGGTAAAGCGTGCGGTTTTCTTTATAGCCACCAATGCCATATTTTGCATCATTGCTTTTTAATGTGCGCTCAATATAATCACTAAACAGTTTGGTATCTGCAATTTCAGATGCACCCAATGTTGTATTGCTGGCTGTAAAATTAAAAGGGAATAATTTTTCTTTAGCCGGATCAAAATCTACCACGTGGTGAAAATCGGTCCGGTTTTTTATCAATGCATTTTCAAGTTCAGTTATCATTATGCTAAGGTAACATTATCCTGAGCTTATTTTTTAGGTAAAAATGTTAAACAATAAGCCGCCTATTCAACCATTCATTTTTTGCTGTAATAGTTTTTTTTCGGCAGCTGATTTTGTAAGGCTGATTGCTTCTGCAAAATATTGATTGGCTATATCATAGTGATGTAACTGCCCATGCATTTCGCCCAGTGTGGCTGGCAGCAGGTAATATTTTTGTAAGGCAGAAAGGTTTGAGATCGCTTCAATAGCTTTTATGCCTTCGGCAGGACCGCTAATTTCGCTGATGACAATTGCCCTGTTTAACTCAACAACAGGCGACGAATAAAATTTACACATCAGATCATAACACCGCAGAATATTTTGCCAGTTGGTTTGTTCGTAAGTTGTTGCTCTTGCATGTTCATAGGCAATGCCGGCTTCCAACTGGTATTTACTTACCGATTCGCCTTCGGCAGATAATTCCAGGTGATGAATGGCCTTTTCTATCAATGTCCGGTTCCATTTGGTTCTGTCCTGTTTTTTCAGGACCAAAATATTTCCGTTTGCATCAATCCTTGCTTCATTTCTGGAGGCAGTAAAACAGATGAGCGACAGCAGCGCATGTGTATTAGATGAATCAACAAAACTACTACGTACGATCAACTCACACAATTGCATGGCTTCATGCATCAGGTCTTTACGTATCAGGTCTTCATGCTGTGTGGAATTATAGCCTTCATTAAACAAAAGATAAATAGCGAGTAAAACATTGTCCAGCCTGCTATGCAGTTCTGTTGCAGCTGGTAATTCAAACTGCACATTATTCTCCCTGAAACTTTGCCTCGCCCTCGTTAATCTTTTTTCAATGGTATCGTAACCGGTTACAAATGCTTTGGCAATTTCTGTTACGCTGAAACCGCAGAGTGTTCTTAAAATGAGCGATACCTGCGCTTCGGTAGAAAGGGAAGGATGACAGCAAACAAACATCATCCGCAGCTGGTCATCATCAATGCTGTTTGTATTTACCAGTTCCTGTACGGTTGGTACCAGGCTGTATTCCGATTGCAGTAATGGTGTTAGATTTTTTGAAACCTCGTTTTGCCTTTTTTGCTGCCGCAATACATCTATTGCTTTATTACGGGCAACAGTAAATAGCCAGGCCGATGGGTTTTGCGGAAGCCCGTTTATTTTCCAGGTATTAAATGCTTTCAACAAAGTATCCTGTACTACATCTTCGGCCAGTTGCAGGTTTTGCGGGCCAAACAATTTGGTAAGTACAGCAACCAGCTTTCCCCACTCCTGGCGAAAGAGATGTTCAACTGTTTGCTCTATTTGAGAAGAATTATCCAGTGCAATTTTTTCTGCAAGTTAAATTGAAGACAGGTTAAATCAATGCTGCAGTTTAAAACCGCAACATTGATTTGATTATTTAAGCAGTTCTGTTTTTTGTTTAATAAAAAAACTGTTCAAATACAATTTTTCCATCTTTTACTTCATACACACATATTTCATCCAGCAACATCCTTCCCATACCTTTCATAGTTGCATCAAGCGACATTGAGATACTGAAATGGCGGCCACCCACCACCGGATCTGAGCAGGAACTACCATGTCTTTCTTCTATCATGGAGGCAAACTGCCTGCCTTTTTCATTTACGGCTGCTTTTCCTTTTGTAATGTGTGGTACCATTGCACCTTCGGGCTCTATGCAAACAATATCATCGGCATATAACTCTGCCTGGGCTTCCATAATTTGACCGGTACGCATATAGTTCACTAATTTATCGGCTACTTCCTGGGTTGTCATTTTTTTAAATTTAGTTGATTAAAATATTTTTTAGGTGCAAATTGGGAATTAAGCCTGGGGCATATCCATCTTCTGCAACTGCCTTACTATAACGGTGCCACCATTTTCGTAATCAGGATAGTCGTCGCACAAAGCAACGGCTTCATCATAATCGGCTGCATTCACAATAAAATAACCCCCAATGATCTCCTTACCTTCTGCAAAGGCTGCATCGGTAACTGTTTTATTTTTACCGGTAATGATCTTCCCTGTTGCCTGAAGCGGCTCACCACCTTCATATTTACCGGCCTTGGCCAGTTTGTCTATCCAGGCCATCCATTTACCCATAATTTCCTGCATCTGCTGCGGAGAGGCTTGTTGGCCGGATTTAATTCCCTGAAAAATAAGCATGAACTTTTCCATAATGTTTGTTTTAGAAGTTTATAATGTTTTTATAATGACGAACGAACATTCAATATCCGGACAAAAAGGTAAAACTTTTTTAGCAACACTTTTATAGACTGTTTGAGACCCCCATCATTGGGGTTGCTGAACTGCATTTTTGGGGTTAGGGAAACGCATCTTTGCGGTTGAGAACCCCATTTTTGAGGTTAGGGGACCGCATCCTTGGGGTTAAGGGACCGCATCTTTGGGGTTGCGGACCTCATCCATGGGGTTGAGGACCCCATCCCTGGGGTTAGGGGACCGCATCATTGAGGTTGAAGACCACATCCCTGGGGTTAAGTACCACATCTTTGGGGTTTATATTACCACATTTATCATCTTATTCTTTACAAAGATGATCTTCTTGGGAGCTTTGCCTTCCAGCCACTTTTGTACTATTTCATTTTGAAGAACCAGTTCTTCAACCTGCGGTTGTTCCAGGTTTAAAGCCAGCTCAATATTGGTACGCAGTTTACCATTGATGGAAACGGGGTATTCCTTGGTGCTCTCTACCAGCAAAGCCGGGTTAAATTTTGGATACGTTGCATCTAAAACTGAACCTTCATTACCCAACTGGCTCCACAACTCTGCTGCAATATGCGGCGCATAAGGTGTAAGTAAGATGAGCAGTTTTTCAAGCACTTCTTTCTTATGGCATTTTATATCTGCCAGTTCATTTACGCAGATCATGAATGTACTTACAGCCGTATTAAAACTAAAACGCTCGGTATCTTCTTCAATTTTTTTGATGGTGCGGTGTAATACTTTTAATTCGGCATCGGAGGCCTCACCCCCCGCCCTCTCCAAGGGAGAGGGAGCCGCTGACGTCCAGATCGGGCCTTTTATGTC
>JAOAUI010000053.1 GCA_030157685.1 Ferruginibacter sp.
AAACACTTTTCCTTCTTTAGTAAGTGTAATTAATATTGATTTTTCGGGAGCTGCTTTACTCGAAACCGAAGTTGGAGTTTTAACGGTAAGCACTTCCGGTGGTTTTTGTTTTGTTGCCAATATAAAAAATGTCAACAGAAGAAAAGCCACATCACACATAGCCGTCATGTCTACATTCGTGCTTTTTCGTGGTATTTTAACTTTTGGCATATTTATCTGTTTTTAAAATTTTCTTTAAGATGCAAGACAATCATAAATCCATACAATTACTTGTACAGAGAAGCGAAAGTTTGTGTTAAAGTAAATCCAGATTCATCAATACCATAAGTGATACCATCAATCTTGGTTGTAAATATGTTATAAAACATAATTGCAAATGCAGATGTACCAATACCCAATGCAGTATTATAAAGAGCCTCAGAAATACCCACAGACAGCGCCTGTGCAGATGCTGAACCACCACTATCGGAACCCAAAGTACCAAATGCACGTATCATACCTACCACCGTACCTAACAGACCAATCAAAGTTGCTAAAGAAGCAATGGTAGAAAGGAATACCAGGTTTTTTTCCAACATAGGTAATTCAAGAGAAGTGGCTTCTTCCACTTCTTTTTGAATGGCCATAACTTTTTGGTCGGTGCTTAATTCAGTGTTAGAAATCATTTCTTTGTAACGGTGTAAGCCTGCCTTCATAACATTTCCTACAGATCCTTTTTGCTTATCGCATTCTGCCAAAGCTGCATCAACATTTTTGTTAGCCAGCTGGTATTGCACTTTACGGATAAAGTCTGCATTGTTACCGGTACCGTTTGCTTTTGAAATCGTCATGAAACGCTCAATTACAAAAGTTAACATGGTTAAAAATGTACCAATCAATATAGGTACAATAATACCACCCAAATACATTTTACTTAATGCCGATTTAGGATCGTGACGTCCTGGCCAAAACCAGCCTTCATCACCAGGTACGTTTGGCACCCCGAAATTTGCAGGGTTTCCCAATACGAGCCGCCAAATAAAATAACCCGCAATTACACATAATACCGGTGCAAGTAAAGAAATAATGTTACTTGATTTTTTTGCCTGAACTGAAGTTGTTGGTTTTACAGTTGCTGTAGTCTCTGCCATAAAATTCTAGTTTTTAGTTTTGTAAAAAGTTTGGTTTACGTTTAATGATGGGTAAGTTTTTTTCTTTTGATTTTTTAACTTGAACAACATTATACACTTTCATATATAGAAACAAGATGCACAAGTTAAATAATTAATTGAAAGTTACAACTTACAAAAAATTTATTTTAGAAATATTTTTTTACGATGCCAAAATGGATTATTTACACAAAATTCATGTAGAAATCTTTGAAATATTAGAAAAAATCAAATTAAATATGGCCAAAACAGTAAAACCAATCAACTGCTACTCATAGCGTAAAGCCACAATTGGGTCTAATTTTGAGGCTTTGTAAGCAGGGTATAAACCTGCCGCAAGACCTACAAATGAACATACAAATATGCCTGCAATAACCCAGGCCCAGGGAACCACAAAGCCGGTTTTCAGGAGTATTGCCACCACATTGCCAAGTAATACACCAGCTATAATTCCGGCAACAGCACCCAGTAAACTAATTAAAACTGACTCATATAAAAACTGGGCCCTGATATCTTTACTGGTTCCGCCCAGTGCTTTTATCAAACCTATTTCTTTTGTACGTTCATTTACTGCCACCAGCATAATGTTCATTAAGCCGATAGCGGCTCCAATTAAAGTGATAAAGGCTATGCCAATCGTTCCTTTCTCCAGGAAGCCCAGGTTGGTAAGCAATGCCTCGGCAATGCTGTCACTTTTATCTACGTAAAAATTAATTTCATCTTTCACGTCCAGTTTTCTTATCGGCCTGAAAGTTCCTTTGGCCTCGCCAATGGCCGCATCCATCATTCTTAAATCAGATACCATTACCCCTATATTAAATGATGAATTTTGTGTTGCATACAACCTCCGGATATTATTGTAAGAGGTAATTACAATTTTACTGGTATTAAAAAATGCACTCGAACTCTTTTCTTCCAGCACGGCTATAACCCGATAGGGAATATGATCTACACTTACCACTTTATCAATGGCTTTTGCCGGATTATCAGGATATAATTTTTTTGCAGTACCACTTCCCAGCATACAGATGCTTCTTCCCGATTCAATTTCCGTTTCGGTAAAATTGCGGCCATAGGCAATGGCGTATCCGTTCAGCTCCAGGTAGTTTTCATCACCGCCTAAAACCCTTACATCAGGATTGGTCTTTTTCCGGTCGTTGTTACAAACAATATTCCTTGGGCCTCCTAATGACAGACCAACTTTAGCCGGAAACTGATACCGTTGTTTAAAAGCACGGGCCTCATCATAGGTAATTACTTTACCCATATTGCTCTTTTTTTCTCTTAAAGCCGATTTGCTGGTCTTATTATTTTCATCCTGCCTGCCACCGCCAATTCGTATGTTACGATCTTTAAACCTAAGGCTGAATGAATTGGCACCCATGGTTGAAAAACTGGTGGTAAGGCTGTTACTGGCCGCCTTAATAGAAGTGATGATAAGTATCAATGCAAAAATTCCCAATGCAATAATGGCTACTGTTATGGCAGTTCTTAATTTATTGCCCGAAATATTGCGCCAGGATAAAGCAACTGTGTCTTTAAAAGTCATTGGGGTGGTGTTATTCAACCTAAAGTTAACACCAGAATACAATTAAGCGGCAAAACTTTTTATAAGTGGCAGTTTACGGTTAAAAATATAACCAGTTTGTAAGAAAATGAGGGAATAAGCCCAAAACAATAATAAGGGCAGCCGTAATTACAAGCAGTATTTTAAAAGCGGGTGTAATATCATCTGCCAGTATCACGGCATCTGCTGCAGCTTCTTTAAAGAACATGGCCTGTATGATCCTGAAATAATAATAAGCACTTATTGCAGCACAAAGCACAGCAAAAATTACCAGCCATATATGATGCCCGGTTTGAACAGCAGCCATGAGCATAAAAAATTTACTCTGGAAACCGGCCGTTAGGGGAATACCGGTCAATGAAAAAAGAAATACAGTTGCAGTAAAAGCAAGCAGGGGATGTTGTTTACCAAGACCGTTAAAACCATCAATGGTGTAATCTTTCATTTTAATTAAGATGGCAAAAATGCCGATGCTTGCCAGGCTGTATGCCGCAGCATACAACACCAAACCTTCTTTGGCCAGGTTATTTAATGCAAATAAAGAAAACAGCATAAAGCCTGCCTGGGCAATACTGGAATAAGCCAGCATACGTTTTACACTTTGCTGAAAAACCGCGGTGAGGTTTCCTATTAATAATGTTGCCGCAATAAGAATTACAATAAGTGTTTGCCATTGTTCATGCATGCTGCCGAAAGCATTTTCAAATAAGCGTACAAAAGCAAAAAATGCTGCCGCTTTTACAATGGTAGCCATAAATGAAGTAAACACTGTTGGCGCCCCGTCGTATACATCGGGTGTCCAGAAATGAAATGGCGCAGCCGAAACTTTAAACGACATGGATATCAACAGCAAAACCAGCCCTATAGCTATCATGGGCGGCATGGGGGCGTTGCCCGAAATAATATTATCAATATAGAAAGAACCGGTTGCACTGCCGCCATACAAAAAGGCAATACCCAATAACATGATACCGGTAGAAAAAGCTCCCATCAAAAAATATTTCAACGCTGCTTCATTGCTTTTTAAATTTCTTTTATCGCTGCCCGTTAATATGTATAAGGGGATTGAAACAATTTCGATACCGATGAACAACATTAACAGTGAATTGAATGTTGATATGATGGCAACGCCGCATAAAATAAAAAATATCAGTGCAAAATATTCCGAAACATTTTCGCCCACTTTTTCAATATCTCTTCCGCTTAATAAAAAGAAAAGTAGTGTACAGCCAAAAGCCACATTGATGAATGTTAAATTGAAACTGTTGAAATGCAGCATGTTTTTTACATCTACAGTAAAAATTGGCATACCTGTATTCATCTCCAGGCAATTGGCAACAAGTATTACTGCCAATCCAAAAATTGCCAGGTATTTGGGTGTGGCTTTGCTTTTGATAAAAGCACCACCCAACATCATCACCACTCCCCAGATTGCTGTTAATATTATTGCGTTCATAACCTCATTTGCGCCAACCGGCGCTTTTGTTATTTAATTCTTGTTAATATAGCTGCTACCGTATCTTTTGTTAAGTCGAAAAGCGGTTGCGGGTAAATCCCAAAAAGGAAAATCAATACAACTAACACGGCCAACACCAATTTCTGATTAAAAGATATCTCCTGTATTTTTTCTGTAACACTGTTAGCTTCGCCGTAAAAAACTTTTTGCACCATATTTAAAGTGTACACAGCTGCCAAAATAATGCTTAACCCGGCAACAGCCGCATACCAAAAATTAAATTTAAACAAACCGCTGAACATCATAAACTCTCCAACAAATGCATTGGTTAATGGCAGCGCAATATTTGCCAGTGCAATCACCACCAGGAAGATGGTTAACACCGGCGCTTTATGTGCAATACCGCCCAGTTCAGAAATTTTACGGGTACCGGTTTGTTTTTCAATCAGGTCAACCACTATCCACATGCCTATGATATTAATGCCATGACTGAACATCTGTATCATTACACCCTGCAAACCAATCTCACTTTTTGTAAAAATTGCTGCACACATTAAACCAATATGTGCAATAGATGAATAAGCAACAAAGCGTTTCAGGTCATCCTGTTTTATGGCAATTAAACTGGCGTATATCATGCCAATTACTGAAAGGCCGATAACGATATTATCAAACTCACTTACCGGACCAGGGAAGATGGGAAGTATCCAGCGGATTACTGCAAACACACCCATCTTTACCATGATACCACTTAGCACCATGGTTGTTGATGTTGGCGCCTGCTCATATGTATCCGGCTGCCAGGTATGAAAAGGGAATACCGGCATCTTTATAGCAAATGCAATAAAGAAAAGCCAGAAGATCCAGTTTCTTTCTGCAGGAGAAAGCATTGCAGTATAAACAGCATTCATTGAAAAAGAGTGTTCGGAACTTCCTGTTGGCATGGTATGCATATAGAGGTATATGATACCAACCAGCATTAATAAAGAGCCGGTAAAAGTGTACACAAAGAATTTAAACGTTGCCTGAATTCTTCTTTCTCCGCCCCAGCGGCTGCATAAAAAGTAAGCCGGAATAACAGCAAGCTCCCAAAAGAAGTAAAACACCAGCAGATCCATTGCGGTAAACACACCCATTAAACCGGATTGTGTTAACAGCATTAAACCATAAAAAACATTTGCATTTTTATAGTTTGTTTTATTGGTAGCGATAAATATAACTGGAAATGCAACTGCTGTAAGCGCCGTAAGTACATGTCCCATGCCATCCAGGCCCAAAGTAAAATTGCTGCCAAGATATCTGAGCCAGAAATAGCTTACATTATTGAGGTAAAAATGTTTAGTATTATCTGCATAAACCAGACTTACGATTGATATACCTAACGTGATCAATGAAGCCAGGATTGACCAGTTCTTTACCGCATTTTCCTTACGTATAATAAATGCCACCAGCCCCGCTATCAGCGGAAACCAGATGAGCAACTCAGGAAATGTTATCCAAATATTTTGGTTCATATCTACTTATTACAAAAACAACTGAATAATAAAAAAAATCAAAATGCCCAGTACCATCATTAATACATAAGCACCAACCTGGCCTGATTGCAATAAACGTATCTGGCGGCTGCCATAATTAACTGCTTTGCCAACACCGTTTACAAAACCATCAACACCTTTCTTCTCAAAAATATTGTTGAAATATTTTGCGATTGAAAGAACAGGTTTTACAATGATGGCATCATATAACTCATCAACATACCATTTATTGGCAAGCACTTTACCAAGGCCGGTTTCTTCTTTTTCAACTTTTTGATATTTGCTGAATTTGCTCCAGGCAAAAACAAGGGCTGCCAAAGCTGCTGCAACAGAAATACCCATCAGCATATATTCAGTTGAATGAGAAAGCTGATGTTTTTCTGTAAGTGCATTGCTCTGTGTAAATACAGGAGCTAAAAATTCTTCCAGCCTGTGTCCGCCATGCATGAAAACTTCAGGAATACCGATCCACCCACCAACAACTGATAAGATGGCAAGAATGATCAAGGGTATTGTAATAGCTTTCGGACTTTCATGTAAATGATGTTCCTGCTCATGTGTGCCTCTGAATTTTCCTAAGAAGGTCATGGCATATAATCTGAACATATAGAATGCCGTCATCACTGCTGTGAGCACACCTATTCCCCACAATACTTTGCCTCCAGTTTCACTGCTGTTGTAAGCCGCAGCTAAAATTTCATCCTTAGAAAAGAAACCCGAGAATGGCGGCATTCCGGCAATAGCCAAACAAGCCAACAGGAAAGTGATATGCGTAATACTCATGTATTTTTTCAATCCGCCCATATTACGAATATCCTGTTCGCCACTCATAGCATGAATAACACTACCTGCACCCAGGAATAATAAGGCTTTGAAGAACGCATGGGTCATTACATGAAACACAGCACCTGTGTAAGCACCAACGCCCAGTGCTAAAAACATATAACCTAACTGACTTACCGTTGAGTAAGCCAATACTTTTTTAATATCATTTTGTTTTAACGCAATAGTAGCTGCAAGTATGGCCGTTGATAAGCCTACAATGGCAACAACGCTTTGCGTAACCGGAGCCATGGTATATAAAATATTGCTGCGGGCAATCATATAAATACCGGCAGTAACCATGGTGGCAGCATGTATCAAAGCACTCACGGGCGTTGGACCTGCCATGGCATCGGGCAACCAGGTGTACAAAGGAATTTGAGCACTCTTGCCCATGGCACCCACAAATAATAACATGGTGATGCCGGTAATATCAAAAGCTGTTAGTGGGTTAGTTTTTGCATTTGAAACAACTTCAAATACATGGTGGTAATCAACTGAACCAACTTTTGATATCAGCCAGAAAACAGCTAATAAAAACCCAAGGTCACCAATACGGTTCATGATGAAGGCTTTCTTTGCTGCAATATTGTAGTTGGTATTTTTAAACCAGAAACCGATGAGCAGGTAAGAACAAAGCCCCACTCCTTCCCAACCTATGAACATGATGACAAAATTTGCACCCATTACCAGCAGCAACATCGAAAAAACAAAAAGATTCAGGTAAGCAAAATACTTTGCAAAATCTTTGGGCTCTTCATCAT
>JAOAUI010000054.1 GCA_030157685.1 Ferruginibacter sp.
AATTGGTAAATGCTTTTACAATGCCAAATACAATAATGAAAGAGAGTATGGCTGTCTTTGCTGCAATGGCAAACTCTTTCTCTGCTATTTGTGGAAGTATGGAACGCTCCATACCCACCATGCCGCCTACAAAGCCGTTTACAATAACCAGCAGTGCAAACTGTTTCCGGTTTTCTTTTAAGCCTAATTTAATAGATTCGTTCATGTTGCACAAAGCTGGCAACAATAAATGGCTAATCCTTTAACATAAGATAAATAATCAGTGGTGGGCCCGTATGCGGCTAAGGCTTACCTGTGTAATACCCAAATAAGAGGCAACATATTTTAAAGGAACCCGTTGCAATACATTAGGGGCTTCGTTCAGCAAGGCTTTATATCTTTCTTCTGCTGTGTGAAACTGTATGCCTTCAATACGGTTTACTGTATCTACATAAGCTGCTTCAAATATTTTGCGAAACAATCTTTCAATCTCCGGAAAACTGTTGTACAATTTAAAAAGAGCATTGGCATCAATGGCAACTATTTCTGCATCTTCCAAAACCTGTATGGCTTTACGGCTGGGCTTTCCGGTAAATAAACTTTCCACCCTGGCAATGATGCTGTTCTCAAAAAAGAAACCTTCTGTAATATCAATTCCATCTTTAAAATAATAAATACGGGCCACGCCTTTGTTGATGAAGTAAATGGTTTTACAGGCGTGGCCAATGGGTTGCAGATCTTTATTTTTTTTGATGCTGACCATAGTGCTTATTTCAGCAATGGCATTTTCTGCATCTTTTGAAAGCGGATTAAATTTCTTGAAATATTGAAAGAGTTGCTCCATATTTTGTTTGCTTACTGGTGGTTACCTCACCTCATCCAGTTTTTTATACATCAGCTCTACCACAGCCAGGTTCAGCTTCAGCCAGTTTTGCTCTCCTTTTGGCCAGTTGTATTGCTGGCTTAATAATTTATCGGCCAGTGCATAAGCCTGCATGGCCTGGTCTTTATTATAAAAGCAATTGATCCAGTTGTCTTTCAGCTCATCTTTCTTTTTAATAAAAATTGCACCGCCATACCATTTAAAACAACTCGGCAATCCCCAAAAAGAAACGGTCTTGTCATTTTTTGCCAATGCACTTTTATAAAACAGTATAAAGAAATAAAGATTCTCTTTCAGCCGCTGGTGAATGGCCGAATCAGATTCTTTACTTTTTGGTTTTATCCGCCAGCGGTTATTCTCTAAACTATAAGGTTCGTCATTGGCATTTTTATAGCGCTTGCCCGGTGCTATAAATTTTAAATTGGTTGTACTGCCAATACCAGTATTTACCAGCGTCATTTCATCGTAAGCAATTTTTGCAATTTTATATACATCCTTGCCCTTTTCTATACTGTTGTTGATGGTTATGGTTTTTGCTGCATCATCGTATTGCCAGGTTCCATAATCAAAACTATTGCGTGGATTTTTTACAAACGTACCCTTGGTTGAAAAACAAAGACTGCGATATGGTATCTCCATCTGCGAGCTTTCAGTCATACCCTCCAGGCTTTCGGCATCATCTTCCATAACCCAGTCCTGGCAAAGGATATTGTAGATATTTTCGGCTGTATCCAGGTAAATTAAATCCTGATTCTTTTCCTGATTTACACTTTCAATAAGCCTGTCTTCTTTTTTTGAACCGGTTTTATCGCCGGCATTATTGCACGAAAAAAT
>JAOAUI010000055.1:0-3570 GCA_030157685.1 Ferruginibacter sp.
CCTATTCCGCCTACTTTTCCGGCTTCCTGGCGGGCACCTATCTGGCGCATTTCTACTTTTACCTTAAATTCAGTAGCGTATAATTTTATTAGCTCCCTAAAGTCAACGCGGTCATCGGCAATGTAAAAAAATGTTGCCTTGCGGCTATCGGCCTGTACTTCTACTTCGGCCATTTTTAAATCTAGTTTTAATTGGCGGGCCATAGCACGACTGCGAATCAAAACCTGTGCTTCCCGGGCTTTCGATTCAAGCATCTTGGAAATATCTGCTTCGGTGGCTCGGCGTAAAACCTTTCTTATGTCAGGACTCTTTTCGTCGACCTTGCGTTTTTTCATTTGCAGGCGAACCAGCTCACCGGTCATGTTTACCATGCCCACATCAAAACCGCTCACGCCTTCTACGGCAATCATATCACCTTTTTCGTAATGGTGTAAAGTTGTATTTCTGTAAAAATCTTTACGGCTGCCGTTGTTAAAACTCACTTCAATAACCCTGCAACCGCTTTCGGGGTCGCTAAAGGGCAGGTTGGCCAGCCAGTCATGCACGTTCATGCGGTTGCAACCGCCTGTAGAGCAGCTGCCATGGCTCTGGCATCCGCCCGGTGCTCCGTCTTTTGAGGTTCCGCAACCTCCGCTTCCACATCCCATATTATTGGTAATTAAGAATTAGTAATTAATAATGAAGAAGAGATTTTTGGGCCGGGCGGCAGAATTACTATGATGCTTCATTGGCGTCGCACTCTTGTACTGTATTTCTATATTCGGCAGGAAAAGTTCCATATTGGTTTGCCGTACAAGTGAGTGACACAACGATGTTGAATATTGTTGAAAAAGCTGGTATCAAAATATATAATACACTAATATCTCAACTCAAATAAGTAATTCCTGTTCCCTGCTGCTCTCTGCCTCAGTTCACCAAAATTAACGATTTGTTGTTAATAATATGGTATAACCTGATGGAAAGAGCATGAAACAGCATTTTGGCGTTGGCATTACGCTCAATATAGTAGCTGGCTTTGTCTAATTCGTTGATTATTGCTTCCTGCTGGCCCAGGTCACAAAGCTTGTTTAGGCGGCTGGCAAAATCGTTGACCGTTGTTGGTTGACCGATGTCCGGTTGGTCCATTACTCTTAATCTTACCGCTTCCTCAAGCAGGTGAATAAAGTATTTGAGAAACTGCTTTTGTTTTTCCCGGCCCAGTTTGGCGGTTTCGTCAATCCATTTAACCTGTGCAACCGGCCCGGTGCGGATGATGGCATTCAGCCATTCCCGAAGCATCACTTCCCAATCATCATCGGCATGTTGTAATAATTGCATGGCTTCCCGGTAATTGCCTTCGGCAAGGATAGCAATTTGCTGGGCTTTTTCAATTTTAACGCCGGCATTCAGTTCTAATGCAACTTCCACTTCTGAATTGGTAAGCAGCGGAATTTTTACCAGTTGGGTACGGGATAAAATGGTGGGCAGTATCAGGTCTTCGTTTTCGGCAACCAAAATAAAAAGTGTGTTTGGCGGCGGCTCTTCTATCAGTTTTAATAATTTGTTTCCTTCTTTACCCAAAAACTCGGGCATCCACATGATGAGTATCTTGTATTCGCTTTCAAAACTTTTGAGGTTCAGCTTGCGGATGATATCGTTACACTCATGTGCAGTGATATTGCCCTGCTTGTTCTCTGCACCAATAAATTGCAGCCAGTCGTACACATTGCCATAAGGGTTTGCTACAATAAACTCACGCCACTCTTTTATAAAATCGGTGCTTATTGGTTTTTCGCCGGGCTTTTTGGTAATTACCGGGTATGAGAAATGTATATCGGGATGAATAAGTTCATTTGCTTTTTTGCAGGCGGGGCAAACGCCGCAGGAATCGTTCTCTTTTGTTTGTGGTTGGTTGGTTTGTGGTTCGGCTGCAAAAAGATCAACTTCTGCAGGTTGTGGTTTACAGACAATGTATTGTGCAAATGCCAATGCCAGCTGCAAAGCGCCACTACCTTCTTTACCTAAAAACAACAAGGCATGACTCAGCCGGTTGTGCTGTATCATTTGTACCAATTGCTCTTTGGTTTCTTTTTGCCCGGTGATGGATTGGAATTGCATGGATGCAAAGATAGTTGAAGTGGGCTGAGTTGAAAACTCAAAACCCCGGATCGATGTTTACCGGCAAACGGTTCATCTGCAGCAAAAAAATCGATTTAGTTTTATTGCTTTATAAACCTTTCGGTAAATAAATCTCCATTTATATGTATGCGGATGAAATAATTTCCAGAAGGCAAATTGTTTACATCAATTGGGGTCTTATTACTGCCGGCATTTAGCTTAAATGCTGTCTTTTTTACAACAGCACCCTGAACATTTACAATTTGTAAAACTGCATCAGCGTTTTTATTTGCTGTAATAAGTAAGTTTATTTCTGAAGAAGCAACTTTTGGATATAGCAAATTCAGATAAACATCTTTTAGTGCAAGTTTTACATTTACTATATCGCTATAGGTAAACCTGCCATCAATATTAATTAATTTTAGGCGGTAAAAACCTCTTCCATTTACAGGCGTACCGTCAGTAAAATTGTAATTGTAAGTTCCAATCCCTTTTGTCTTTATTGTTTCAAGTTTATAAAACTGAACTCCATCAATGCTTCTTTCAATTTCGAAGTATTCCATTAAATTTCCCGAGGAAGCTTTCCAGTTTAATACAACCTTATTGTTTTTTGCAACAGCTGAGAAAGATTGCAATTTTATAGGAAGTGTTTGAACGCCTCCAAACCGGATATCATCAATTCCCAGCCATTCATTACCTCCTGTTGAGTTTGTGATCATTACCCTTACCTGAACTTTGGGTTGGTTCCAGCAGGCCGGGGGAAATGCAAAATCGCAAAATGATTCGTGATCTAAAAACGGTCCACTGGTCGCATCGGGATGATAACCTCCAAAATAGTCTCCTGATGGCAGTACATGAAAAAACTCATTAGCAGGTATGAACGGTCCACTCTCACCAACTCGGTATTGTAATGATACCTGTTGCACAGCATTGCCTGCAGTGCCATCAATATCTCTTACCAAAAATTGTATGGATGGAGAGAATCCCTCTGCCAGGTTAGAAGTATTAATATAAAACATCAGAAATGGAGCACTTGATGTATTTGATGCCCTGAATGCAATGGTAGGATTTGGGAGTGATTCAAACTCTGCAAATCCATCTCCGTTAAATGTGCTGGGGTTAGTTTGATTTGCAAAAATAACAACGGGTGTTCCGGTACCATCTGTTGTAATCGTTCTTGGATCAACATCAGGACTTGATGTAAGCCCATCTCCCCTGTAGCCTCTTAAATAAGGAATATTACTCCAATCGTTATCAGTAGTAATTAAATTAGCGTTGCTCCAGTTAATATTAGAAGAATGAGCCATACTGGAAAGCTCATAGTAAATCTGGCAGAATACTGCATTAAAAGTTAGGGAAAGACAAATTAAAAAGGACAATTTTCTTGTCACAATATTAGTTTTAATATAAATGTAACTCTTTACGGGCACAAATTAAAATAAAAGAAGCCGGAATAAGTTCCGGCTTTTATGC
>JAOAUI010000055.1:3580-7217 GCA_030157685.1 Ferruginibacter sp.
AAGCAATAGTGCTGTATTGGTTTTTATAATTTACCCGTAATCTCCTCACTCATCGGCTTCACCTTACTTTTAAAATGAGCAATCAGTTTCCCGTTCTCATCCAGTAAAAACTTATTGAAATTCCAGGATACTTTTGCATCCATCACCCCGTTTTCACTTTTATTGCAAAGCCATTTGTAAATAGCTGCTATATCTTTTCCTTTTACAGATATTTTTGCTGCCATGGGAAAAGTAACCCCATAATTTTTTTTGCAGAATGCTTCAATGGTTTCGTTGCTGCCCGGTTCTTGTGAGAAAAAGTTGTTTGCAGGAAAACCAACGATCACCAGCTTGTCTTTAAATTTTTCATACAAGGCCTGCAGGTCTTCGTATTGTGGCGTAAATCCGCATTTGCTGGCAGTATTTACAATTAAAATTTTCTTTCCTTTAAAATCGGCAAAGTCAATTGTGCCGCCATTTAAACCTGCTACTTTAAAATCGTAAATGGTTTGGGTTTGCAGTGGAGTAAAAAGGCTGCCTGCAAAAACAGCAATAGCTAAAAGCTTTATCATCTTTTAAATTTAGATAAACTGGATATACTTTATTTTATGTCGGGAAGCCGTGTAACATCTTCAATATGAATAAGGGTTAACTTCCAGTTGTTATCCAGTTGTTTAGACCAAACAAGTGTATAATTACCTTTCTCTTTTAAAACCGGTCCGCCCGGCGGTGTCAGGTCAAGTGTATAAGTTCCGCCGTCATAGGCAATGTTTCCGTTTCCATCTTTTATTGAAGAAATGGTTTTGATATTACTCAATACCTTTACGCCGCCACTAACCCAGTTTTTAGCAATTGCATCAGTTCCTGTGTGTAATAAAGAGTCGTTCATTAAAACAGCATTTCCGGCTATTGTTTTCATAATTGCAGCAGAGTCTTTATTATTCCATCCCTGCAGAAAAGCAGCATTTAACGAATCAATATTAACAGATGCTGTTTGGTTTGCTTTATCAGCCTGTTGATTACAGCTGGTAATGGCAAAGCAGATAATAATTGTAAGTAATTGTTTCATCTTGTTTTATTAAGGATTCTATAATTTGCCGGTGATCTCTTCACTCATGGGCTCAACCTTACTGGGAAAATAATTTATCAGAGTACCATTTTCATCCAGTAAAAACTTGCCAAAGTTCCATTTTATCTCAGCATCCATCACGCCATTCTCTGTTTTACTGGTTAGCCATTTAAAAACAGGAGCCATATCATCGCCTTTTACGGAAATCTTGCCCGCCATGGGGAATGTAACGCCATAATTTTTTTTACAAAAAGCTGCAATGGTATCATTATTGCCCGGTTCCTGACCGCCAAAATTATTTGCCGGAAAACCAATGATTACCAGTTTATCTTTATAGGTCTCGTATAATTTTTGTAAACCTTCGTATTGTTTTGTATAGCCACATTTACTGGCGGTGTTTACAATCAATATTTTTTTGCCCCTGAACTCAGAGAAATTAATACTGCCTCCTTCAAGGCCTCCAACTTTAAAGTTGTAGATGGAGTTTTGAGCAGCAGTAGTAAGACCTGCCTGTGCAGTTACCTTGTTTGTTTGCAGTAAACCTGAAAGAAAGATTGTAGTGATGGCAATTAATTTTATCATGATGTATTTTTTATGTTTAACGAAAGTAAAACTGTTTTGTTCAAATTACCTTAAAGATTGCAAGCGCTTAGCTGCAGCTTAACAGGGTTATTGTTTTTCATAACAACCCAGGTCCGGCAAACCAACATTCCGGTTCTTATCATCCAGGTCTTTTGGAAAGCCGGTTGAGGTTCCTGCATTTATTGCTGGAGATGCGGCATTTTTTGTGATCCTGAAATCAAAAATATTTTTGGTTACATTAATACTGTCGAAAGCAGGTTCGGCATTTCTGATATTGCCTGTTAAAGTACTGTTTGCAGGGTCGGCCGCAGAGCGGTACATGTTTTTTTCAAACAAAACAGTAAAGGGGTTTGCTCCCTGTTTAAAAACTACCAGTTCATTGGTAACAATACCTTCATCGCCCCAAAAAATATTGTTACGGAAAACGGCATTTAAATCGGCAGTTAAAGTGCCGCTTGCCAGTTGCGTAAAATTATTAACGCTAAGCATGGGGTTTTTGTGAATGATAAAATCTGTGGAATAAGCGGCTATTGTGCAATGAGTGAAATTGTAAATACCTCCATAATTTAAAATAATATTGCTGCCGCAATTGCTTATTAAGCTGTTATCGGCCTGCAAGCTGCTGTTTACAGCAAGTATGCCTGCATCGTAAGCATTATCAATTATGCATTGGTGCAGGATAACTTTGGGGTTGGCATTAACGGATGGTTTTTCGGTAGCAATAGCCTGGTATGCATTTTTTACAACTGCATAGGTAAGAATATTGTTTTTACTGCTGCCACGAAAATAAATGCCGGGCCAGCTTGCGGGCAGATCTTTGTAACCTTCATCAAGTCTGTCGCCGGTAAAAGTCACGGGATTGTTTTTTGTGCCGTTAACTGTTAAAATGCCATCAACAATAAACGGGGCATCGGCATGCGAATAAATTTTACAGCCGGGTTGTATGGTTAATGTGGCAGTGGTATCAATACGAATGCTGCCGAGGATTACGTAAGGCAGGTTGTTTGTCCAGACTGTATTGCCGCTAATTAACCTGTTGCGCAAAAAATTTGCATTTTGGCCGTAAGCTTGTAACTGTACATACCGATTGTTACCGTTATAATTTATAAGAATACTATCACTTACTATAAATGGCAGATTGGCTGCATTGGGGTTGATGGTTACCGAAACAAAAACATAAATGCTGTCGTTGGCTTCAATATCCAGGTTGGTTACTTCATTAGTTGCAGTGCCATCAACATTCATTTTATAGGCAGATGTTGCACCGCCCATTAATTTTACTTTGCTCAACCGCAACTTTTGGTTGTTTTCGTTGATGATCTTAAAAGATCTGGTGATAGAGCCGGTTGTGGTAAAAACGGTATCGTATTTTAAGGTATCGGCAGTAATGCTGAGTTGGGCAAATTCACTGGTAATAAACGTATCTTTTTTGCAGGAAGTAAGGAAAAGGGAAAAAGCAAAAGTTAAAAGGCAAAAAAGGGGCGTGATTCTCTTCATTTTTCAAATTTAGACTTATTTGGCTGCGTAAGCAAGGGTAGCTATACTTAAGTTAACATGCTCAACTCCGAGAATTACGTGGCCGCAGGCTTCTAAAGTTGCACCGGTTGTTACCACATCATCTACCAATAGCAGGTGTTTGCCAGACAATTCATGCTCCTTTGCAACCTTAAAGCTCTGTTTTACGTTTTCCCATCGTTCGGTTCGGTGTTTGCGGGTTTGAGTTTCGGTGGCATGTTGGCGAATGACTGCTCCGTTCAAAACCGGCACATTCATAACAGCAGACATCCCATTACAGATTACCGCTGCCTGGTTATAGCCACGTTTATGCTCCTTATCGGCATAAAGGGGCAGGGGAATCAAAGCATCAATGGGATTAAAACGGTTACTTTTCAACAAAGTTTTACCCATCATTTCACCTAAATAAAAACCAATTTCAGTATCGCCTTTATATTTAAGCTGATGAATTAAATGCTGTATTAAAAATTCTTTTGAAAAATAAAACTGGCT
>JAOAUI010000056.1 GCA_030157685.1 Ferruginibacter sp.
TCTGGAACAAAACCAATAAAAAAACTTTCTATTAATACTAACAATTGTGTGTTATAACTGTTTGTAATTTTACAGCTATAGCAATTAAAATTATGGGCGAATCGGACAGGTATATTGATTATAAGTTAAAAAAGAAACGCTTTACATTGGGCCAGCCCGATAATGCATTGATGTGGCTTTTTGCAATCAATGTGATTTTCTTTTTGATACTGCTTACCATTAAAGTTGCTATCAATGTTAACGATCATTCCAACACAGCTTTTTATACGCAGGTTGCCAACTGGTTTCAGTTGCCAGGCAGTTTGGCTTCTTTAAGCAAAAAGCCATGGACGGTTATTTCTTACATGTTCAGCGATGTTGAAGTAATGAGGGCGCTCAGCAATATGTTGTGGTTATCGGCCTTTGGTTCTGTACTGCAGAATTTAACGGGCAATAAAAAAATAATACCGGTTTATTTGTACGGAGGTTTTGCCGGGGCGATATTTTTTATTGCTGCCGTATATTTAATTCCAACCAACCGGGCAGTTATTGATTCACTAGGTTTGCTGGGAGCAAATGCATCGGTAATGGCGGTTGCAATTGCTGCAACAATGATTGCACCCAATTACCGGTTTTTTCGGGATATCAGGGGTGGAATTCCCATTTGGATACTTACGGTTATTTATGTGGCGATAGACCTGGCCAGTATTGCACAGGGGCCGGCAGCACTTCCCATCGCTCATATTGGTGGGGCATTTGCAGGTTTTTTATTTGTGAAGATGCTGAAGAACAATATGGATGGAAGCGAATGGATGAATAATTTTTACAACTGGTTTATCAATCTTTTTAACCCCAATAAAAAGAAGCAAACGAACAGCGTTAAAGAAAGAGTATTTTATAATATCGGCAGCAAAAGCCCATACAACAAAACTTCAAATGTAACTGAGCAAAGGGTTGATGAGATCCTCGACAAGATCAACCAGCATGGTTATGATCATCTTACCAAAGAAGAAAAAGATATTTTAAAAAGAGCCAGCGAAGATTAATTTGAAACACACCTGCCTGCCGGTAGGCAAGTAGTTTATAGTGAACAATAGAAACCACACAGGCCTGTGTTTTAATCTATGTATCTATCCTCTATGTGGTTCAAATTTGAAACCTTTCATCATTTCTTTCACATAGTTTTATAGTTGTTAGCATTATCTTTATGCTATGCCAGGTTTTTTCAGGAGAATGACAAAAGGTTTTTTTATTGTTGCAAATGTAACTGCAGCAATACTTTTTTTATTGGGCAGCTATGGCTATTTATTTAATCCAAAATATTTCTGGCCCATCGGTTTTTTAACACTCACCGCTTTTTATTTTTTGTTAATATTGGTTGCCTTTATAATTTTCTGGTTATTTATTAAACCAAAGCGGGCCTTAATTTCAGCGGTTGCTATACTGATGGCTTTTAAACCCTTCAGTAATATTATCTCTCTTCATTTATCAAGCTCGTTTACCAAAGAAAAGCCCAGTAAAGCTTTACGCATAATGACCTGGAATGTGGCGCAGTTCAATATCATGGAAGATAAAAATCACCCCGAAGTGAAAAGCCAGATGCTGAGTACCATTAACGAATACCAACCTGATATTGCCTGTTTTCAGGAAATGGTTGCCGAAGACAGCACCATAAAAAATCATGGGCATGTTGATGAGTTTCTGGAAAAACTTAATTACAAAAATTACTTTTATTCTTATAATGTTAAAGAAGATTTTTGGGGCTATGCACATTTTGGCATCATCATATTTTCAAAATATCCCATCGTAAATAAACAAACAGTCAGTTTTTATCCCAACGATTACAATTCTATTTTTCAGTATGCAGATGTGGTGAAGGGAGATGATACCATCCGGGTTTTTAATATTCACCTGCAATCATTGCGGTTCAGCAAAGAGAACCTTAAATATATTGAAACACCTACGGTGGAAGATGAGGAAAAGGCTTTGAAAGAATCGAAGAACATTATATCCAAGTTCAAGAAAGGTTTTTTAAAAAGGCAGGTGCAGGCCGACAGGATAAGGGCCGAAATAGATAAAAGTCCGTACCCGGTAATTGTAACCGGCGATTTTAACGACGTGCCCAATAGCTATGCCTACCATACCATTGGCAACAATATGAACAATGCTTTTGTTGAAAAAGGCAGCGGGCTGGGCCGTACCTTCAGCGGCATATCGCCGGTTTTGCGTATTGACAATATTTTTGTTGATACAAAAATGGATGTGCTGCAGTTTAACCTGGTTAAAAAGAAGCTAAGCGACCACTTCCCCATCATGGCTGATGTTGAAATGGCTAAAAAGTAATAACTTAGCATTTCAAATGAAAGCACTCTACACATACCAATTTTTCTGTTGCCCTTGCGGCATAGCTTAATATCTTTGTAAAAAATACATTTCCTTTTTAATCGTTGCCAGTTGCTGAAACTGTACAAGTGAGTGACACAACGATGTTGAACAGCATTACCAAAGCCCGTAACAAAAAAATAAAATGGCACTAAAAATTTATAATACACTTTCAAGAGAAAAAGAACTTTTTACACCTCTTACACCCGATCATGTGGGTATGTATGTGTGTGGACCCACGGTTTACAGCGATGTGCATTTGGGCAACTGCCGTACATTTATTTCTTTCGATATTATTTACCGCTACCTGGTTTACCTGGGTTACAAGGTGCGCTATGTGCGTAACATAACCGATGCCGGGCACCTGGAGGGCGACCGTGATGAAGGGGATGACAAATTCAGCAAACTGGCCCGGTTGCAGAAAGTAGAGCCGATGGAGATAGTTCAAAAATACACCGTAGGCTTTCATCATGTAATGCAGTTGCTGAATAATTTGCCACCATCTATTGAGCCAACAGCTACGGGGCATATAGCAGAGCAGATAGAAATTACCAAACAGATATTGGCGAATGGTTATGCTTACGAAGTAAACGGCACTATTTATTTTGATGTAGAAAAATATAATAAGGAATTGCCTTACGGCATTCTTACAAATCGCAAAATGGAGGACCTGCTGGAAGGTACACGTGAACTTGGTGGACAGGATGAAAAACGTGGACGCCTCGATTTTGCCTTATGGATAAAAGCCAAACCCGAACACCTGATGCAGTGGCCAAGCCCCTGGGGTATGGGTTTTCCGGGCTGGCATATTGAATGCTCGGCCATGAGTGAAAAGTATTTGGGAAAGAAATTTGACATACACGGTGGTGGAATGGATTTGGCTGCAACGCATCATACCAATGAGATTGCGCAGAGCCAGGCATGTTATCATACCAGCCCGGCAAATTTCTGGATGCATACAAATATGCTTACCGTAAATGGCACCAGGATGAGCAAATCTTTAGGTAATGGATTTTTGCCTGAAGAATTATTCACTGGCAATCATCCCTTGCTTGAGAAAGCCTATGCGCCTATGACGGTTCGTTTTTTCATGCTGCAAACTCATTACCGCAGCACATTGGATTTTAGCAACGAAGCATTGCAGGCATCGGAAAAAGGATTGAAAAGATTGTGGGATGCTTACGAGGTGTTGAAACAGTTGGCAGTTAGCAATGGGCAGTTGGCAATGGATGCCGAGCTGGATGCTAAAGTGAATAAGCTTGTAAACGGTTTTGACGAATTTATGAACGACGATTTTAATACTGCCAAGGTTTTAGGCAATATGTTTGAACTGGTGCCGGTCATTAATTCGATAAAAGACGGATTGATAAAAGCAGATTCGATTGCGGCAGCTACATTATCATTACTGCAGCAAAAATTTAAAGCTTATTTGGAAAATGTTTTTGGCTTAAAAAACAGTGCTGCCAATAACGAAGTGCTGAGCGGTGTAATGGAACTGTTGATTGAGGTAAGAAAAGAATCGAAAACTAAAAAGGATTTTGCAACCAGCGATAAAATAAGAAACCAGCTGGCGGCAATTGGCATTAATTTAAAGGATGAGAAAGGCGGAGAAATGAGCTGGGATTTAAGTTAAACTCAAATTTTCAGGTAAACCACAAAAGCTGTTCTGTTAAAGAGCGGCTTTTTTATTTGGGGGTAAAAACTGAACAGTTCACTCCTTTTTTTATACAGTCTACTCCCTCAGGCAAATCCATAATTATTATTTTATGTTGATAATGTTATAACCTAAAAAATAATTAAGATGAAAACAACATTCAACAGTATTTTGTTTGCTGCCCTGTGTGGCGCAGTTATCAGTTTATCATCCTGTAATAAGGACGATGATCCAATCATTGTAACCAACACCATTACCGATGTAGTGGTTGCTTCTGCAAGCTTCAGTGTGCTGGAAGAAGCGGTAGTAAAAGCAAATTTAGCAACTACATTAAGTGGCACAGGCCCTTTTACCGTATTTGCTCCCGACAACGCCGCTTTTGCAAGTGCCGGGATAAGTTCGACGACCGTTGCTTCTTTAAGTTCGACGCAACTGAGCGATCTGCTGCTTTATCACACCATTGGTTCAAAAATTCTTGCAGCTGCCGTACCGGCAGGCCCCAATGCTAAAGTTATTACAGCCGGAGGAGATTCGGTTTTTGTTACAAAAAACGCATCCGGTGTGTATGTAAATGGTATTAAGGTTGCCGTGGCAGATATTGCTGCAGACAATGGTGTTATACACCAGTTATCAAAAGCATTAAATAAACCATCCGGCAATATTGTAGCCACGGCACAGGCGGCAGGCTCGGGACTTGACTCGTTGGTTAAGGCTATTGTAAGGGCTAATAATGCGCCAGGTGGAGACCCTGCATTAATTGCTACATTAAGCTCGGCAACCCTAACAGTTTTTGCACCATCCAATGCAGCGTTTACACAACTGTTAACAGCTTTAGGTACCAACGATATTAACAATATCCCGGTAGGCACCTTGCTGGCTGTATTGAGGTATCATGTTGTTGGCGGAAGAGCTTTTTCATCAGACCTGGCAAATGGCAGTCTGGCCATGCTGGCCGGAGGAAACACCACCATCAATTTAACCAACGGCTCTGGTGGCGGACCAACTATTAAAGGAAATGGTAACGGAGTCAATCTTTCAAATATAGTTGCTACCAACCTAATGTGCCGCAATGGGGTTGTACATGTTATAGACAGGGTTTTATTACCTTAAAAAATTAAAGAACAACAGATATTAAATACATCAACGGTGAACAATTTTTAAGTTTCACCGTTGATGTTTTTACAATGCGCTGCTACTATGTTTACACACCGGTTCAGATATTTATTCATTGCAGGCCTGGCGGTTTATACCTATATAAACACCATGCTTTGCGAAGTGTATAAATATTTTAAAATTGATATAGAGTGGTACTATGCTTTTGGAACCATTACCATGGTAACCCTGTGTATTTGGGAGGGCAGCCGTTTGCTGGAGCCGCTGTTTGAAAAACGCCTTAATACAATAAAAAATAAAATTAAGGTACTGGTATTGTTTTTTGTTGCCGGGGGATTTTTAAATACGATAATTACTACCGCTATTGTTCTTTTGGTAAGTATGGTTTTGCATAAACACAGTTTTGCAGAGGCTATTATGCCTCTTAAATTAAATTTGATTTATGCCTGGCTGGCAAACCTGCTTTTTCATTTGTTAAATGCAATACGTTTTTACTTTACCGAGTATAATACCAAATTAATGGAGGCCGAGGAATTAAAAAGAATGACGGCACAGGCAGAACTGCAATTGGTAAAAAGCCAGATAAACCCGCACTTTTTATTCAATAATCTCAATGTATTATCTGCATTGGTTATGAAAAATAACAGTGATGCCAACCGGTTTATAGAAGAGTTTTCAAAAGTGTTCAGGTATATTTTAAATAACCACGATAAAGAACTGGTTGATGTTAAAACCGAACTGAATTATATAAAGCCCTATATTTTTTTACTGGAGAAAAGATTTGCCGAAGGCTTACATATTGAAGTGAATATTCCTGAAGAAAAAGAACGGTTTTACATTATACCGGCATCGCTGCAAATGCTTATTGAAAATGCCATCAAGCATAATGTGGTAAGTAAAAGCCGCCCGCTGCATATTGATGTACATGTTAATGGCAACAATACCATTGTTGTATCCAATAACCTTCAGCTCAGGGAATCGGTTGATAACTCAACCAGAATAGGACTGAACAATATTATAAAAAGATATATGCTGGTAAGTGGTATAAAAGTGGAAGTACATAAAGACGAGGAAGCCTTTACTGTTACATTGCCATTGCTTACTTTAAATTAAAGAAGGCCATGAATATTTTAATAATTGAAGATGAACAATTGGCTCAGGAAAGGCTTCAGCTTTTAATAAAAGCATACGACCCTTCCATTAATATTGTTGGATGCCTGGAAAGTGTGGAAGAAACGGTAAACTGGTTAAATACAAAACCACATCCTGATCTGATTTTGCTGGATATACACTTATCCGACGGGCAAAGCTTTGAAATTTTTAAACGCACCCAAACACAAAAGCCCATTATCTTTATTACTGCTTACGAAAACTATGCGATAGATGCTTTTCGCCTGTTTAGTATCGATTATATTTTAAAACCCGTTACTGCCGAAGCCCTGGCAGCGGCCATTAATAAATACAAAAGCCTGTCGGATATTTTTACTCCAGCAGATTACCGCTTATTGATGGAGCAGTTAAAAGATACAGCTTCTGCAAACTATCGAAACCGATTTTTGGCCAAAGTAGGCCAGCGTTTGTTTTTTATTCCTGCCGGCGATGTGGCATATTTTGCTGCAGATAATAAAATTGTTTTTTTAATTGACCGGGAGGGAAACCGCTTTGTAATTAACAGTACCATGGAAAAACTGGAAACTGAACTCAATCCCCAAAATTTTTTCAGGCTTAACCGTAAAATAATCATTCATGCCGATGCTATTGACCAGGTAAAACCCTACCACAGCAACCGGCTTAAGCTGCAGCTAAAAGGAGTTCCGGCAACGGAAGAAATGATCATCAGCCGCGAAAGGGTAGCCGATTTTAAACAATGGGCAGATGCCTGATCTTTTTTTCATCTACAGATTTAAAAAAATAATTGCAGAACTTAGGGCAAATTAATTACAATGCATCACATCGACCATTTATCCAAAGATAAAAAATTCAAAAAAATTATTGAGCTACAGGAACCATTTATATTGTCGAAAAGAAAAAATGTATACCTGCATTTATGCAACTCTATCATGAGCCAGCAGCTGA
>JAOAUI010000057.1 GCA_030157685.1 Ferruginibacter sp.
TTAAAACAAAACCCAATTATATGAAAAGAATGCTCATCACCCTTTGTTGTTTTTTTATTTTGATAAATGCAACAGCACAAGACCCCGGCTACACCGGCCCTGCAAAAATTTATGTAAAATCATTTTGGAACCATATTGAAAAATTAAAAGCCGGAACCGGAACACCATCTACCATAAACAATGCAGAAAGGGCCATCAAGTCGGTTAAAGAAACAGATAAGACTTATAATACGACAGAAATGGAAGCAGCCGTAAAACCCTGGAAAGAAAAAGCAGAGAAAGAACAAAGTGATAAGAAAACCATTGAAGCAAAAGGCGACGAAGAAAAGCTCTATTATAAAAATCTATGGGCTAAAATGGTATCAGTATATTCAACCGGTCGTGATATTCAGCCAGGTGTTACAGGAAAAAATTATTATGACCGGGTGAATGAACTCAACCTTGCGGAATATAAAGAAAGAAAAAAATCTGCAGGTGAAATTGATCCGAAAAGCTATATCGGGCTTATTGAAGCAATGCTTGCTGATTATGATAATTATGTTGAGCGGGCTGACCGGATGAAGTGGGTTGTGGTAAAAACAATGACTGATAGCAGGAATGCTTCAAACCCCCAGGAGAAAATTGATCTGCTGCAACATGTAAAATATGAGTGTGAAGCCATATTGATGCTATCGCCAAACAACACACCCTTCAAACAAAAACTGGATGAAGTGAACAAACTGCTGGGTAGTGCAGCAGGCGAAGCAGCAAAATTTTACACCAGCGATTTTCATAAACAACATTTAAATACCATTGTATGGAGTACAAAGCCATTGACAATTGGTAAAGAAAATGAAATGGCTTCTTCAATTAAAAATGATTTTAAAACCGGCGATTATATTTATGGCACTGCCTACCTGGGCATCAATGCCAAAGATGCCATGAACGGTAACAGCGATCTCAGGGTGAGAATAAGAGTAGATGGTGCAACAGCCATCTGGGGAGGCGATCTGTCTTATATTGAACTGCCGTTGTCTGTACAGGGCAAATCATATATTCAATTTGCACTGCTGCCCGATGCACAATGGCTAAAGGATAATTACGCACCATATCTCTCCGAAGAAAACTGGACCCTCTCTTATTTAATGGATGAGTTGGCCAGAAGTGGAGATGTTAGCCATGAAATTACCTGCGAGCTGATTTTTCCTACCAGCAAGATTGATGATGTAAAAAGTAAATTTTCGTTAGACCTGGGTGGTGGTTCTACGGCAATAAAAACGCTGGCAACAAAACTGCACAACGAGTTAATGGCAAGTCGCCAGCTGCCCAAAGCAGGCATGAGTAATCCTGGATTGGAAAATCAAATGCTGGCTACCATGCAGAAACTACCCGGATGGAACGAAAAGTTCAATAAAGCCATCATAACTTCATCCAACTGGTCAATAAAGAAGAATGAGCTTACGGGTGTTATTTTATATCGTTATATTGGTGTTGTGGGTACCTGTAAAAATGCTGATGGCACCTGCTTTACCCAGGAGTTCACCTTCCGGCAGGATTATACAGGCGGCGGTAATTACGAAGGCACCGCAAAATATAACAGCTATGGTAGTAAACGGGAAATTGGCTGCGATAAAGTAAAATAATTTTAAACCAAACCAAAACACAGTTAATATGAAAAGAACAT
>JAOAUI010000058.1 GCA_030157685.1 Ferruginibacter sp.
TGGAACAATGTATTTATCCAGTTCAACCGTAAAAAAGATGGCAGCCTGGAAGAATTGCCTGCCAGGCATGTTGATACCGGAATGGGATTTGAAAGACTGGTAAGAGTAATTCAGAAAAAAACTTCCAATTACGATACAGATGTTTTTACAGGAACCATCGAAGCGATAGAAAATATCACCAACAAAAAATATGATTGCAGCGATAGTAAAGAAGCCGTTGCATTCAGGGTGATTGCAGATCATATACGTGCCATTAGTTTTACCATTGCTGATGGGCAGTTGCCTTCAAATACAGGTGCCGGCTATGTTATTCGCCGCATATTGCGCAGGGCGGTTCGCTACTATTATTCTTATTTGGATTATAAGCAACCACTGTTGCATCAGTTGTTGCCGGTTATTGCAAAGCAGTTTGAAACTGTTTTTCCGGAGTTAACGCAGCAACTGGATTTTGTAGGAAAGGTTGTTAAGGAAGAGGAAGATGCATTTTTAAGAACGGTTGATAATGGTTTGTCCATGCTTGACCAGGCATCTAAAAACATCAGTGGCGAAGAAGCATTTAAATTATATGACACTTTTGGTTTTCCGCTTGACCTTACCAAACTGGTGGCAACAGAAAAAGGATTAACTGTTGATGAAAAAGGCTTTGAAGTTGAAATGCAAAAACAAAAAGACCGCAGCCGTTCTGCTGCAGTTTTAGATACCGAAGACTGGGTTACTGTAAATGATATTGCTTCTTCAAAATTTGTTGGTTATGATAGTTTAGAAACAAAAGCAAAGGTTGTTAAGTATCGCAAAGTAACCGGCAAAGGAAAAGAACTCTATCAAATTATTTTAGACAAAACACCTTTTTATGCAGAGAGCGGCGGGCAAGTGGGAGACTCTGGCACACTCACGATTAACGATTCGCCACTCACGATTACAGATACCAAGAAAGAGAATGATCTCATCATACATTTTTCAGAATCTGTTCTGGAAGATATGAGTGGCGAAGTAATCGCCACTGTAAATGGAACAAGAAGAAAAGATATCACCCTGCACCACAGCGTTACACACCTGATGCATGCAGCCTTACGCAATGTATTGGGCAAGCATGTTGCACAAAAAGGTAGTTTGGTAAATGAAGAGCATCTGCGTTTCGACTTTAGCCATTTTGCAAAAGTTACTGATGAAGAAATTGCTGCTGTTGAAAAACTGGTGAATGAAAAAATAAGAGAGAATATTGCTGTAGTAATAAAATCAATGAACAAAGATGAAGCGGTTGCATTGGGCGCCATGGCTTTGTTTGGCGAAAAATATGGCGATGTGGTTCGTGTGGTAATTATGGATCCGGAATACTCCATTGAATTGTGCGGCGGCACCCATGTGGGCAGCACAGGCGAATTGGGTTTGTTTAAAATTAAAAGCGAAGGTGCTGTGGCTGCAGGCGTAAGAAGGATTGAAGCTGTTTGCGGAAAAGCTGCAGAAGAGTTGATCAATAATACTTTCGTGGAAATTAGTGTAATTAGTGGCTTACTGAAAAATCCAAAAGACATCAGCAAGTCCATTGAAAATCTGCAAAGCGAAAATGCTTCTTTGAAAAAACATATTGAAGCATTGGAAGCAAGGCAACTGGTTATCATCCGCAATGAGCTGCTTCAAAAAGATGAGATCATCAACAATGTAACTTTTGTTGGCGATATCATTGAAGTAAGCAGTGCCGATGCTTTAAAGAAACTTTGTTTCGACCTGAAGAACAAACTGAACGACCATGTAGCTGTGCTTTGCGCCAATATTGATGGCAAACCCTTTGTTGCCATCGGCATCAGCGATACGGTTGTTGCTGCCAAAAATTTAGACGCCGGAAAAATAATTAAAGAGCATGTAGCACCATTGATTAAAGGAGGCGGCGGCGGTCAAAAAAACCTGGCAACAGCTGGTGGGCAGGATGTGGGCAATTTGAGGGCGGTGATTGAGATGGTAAAATCATTATTGTAATCTACTTCGATGCACATCATCCTCCAAACACCCAACCTCATTCTTCGTCAGTTTACCGAAGCAGATGCACCATTAATTTTATCGCTCAACAGCGATCCGGAAATTGTAAAGTATGTGCATGAGCCAACATTAAAAACGGTGGAGCAGGCCAAAAAGATCCTTCAGGATATCATCTTACCTCAATATAAAAACAACCTGGGCCGCTGGGCAATACATACAAAGAGAGATATGGATTTTATTGGCTGGTGTGGGTTAAAATACCGGCCTGAACTGGATGAGATTGACCTGGGTTACCGCCTGATGCAACAAGCATGGGGTAAAGGTTTTGCTACCGAAGCTGCACAACATAGTTTGGAGCATGGTTTTACAAAGCTGCATTTAAAACTCATCACTGGCAGGGCGCATATAGAAAACCTTGCCTCCATAAAAGTGCTGGAAAAAATAGGGATGGATTTTATTGGCGAAGGTATTGTAGATGATTGCCCGGTTAGAACCTACACTAAATCGAATCCCAAATTCGTGTAATTCGTGTAATTTGCTTAATTCGTGTTTAAAAAATGTTAAAGCAAAAAAATAATCTGCGAAATATTTCGTAATACAGAAAAAGTGCTTAGTTTTGTTCTACTAAACATTTCGTACATAAAATATCAAGTCATGAAAAAAATTGTTTTTACCGCTGCTGCCATTTGCTTTGCAGCTTTTACAACCACCCTTACCGCCCAGAATGAAAAACCTGAACTGAAAGAAAAGAAAGAGAAAGCTGAAATTAAAGAAAGAGTTGAGATTAAAGAAAAAGCAGAAAGAAAAGAAACCCAGGAAATTATCATCCGCAAAAAAGGTGAAAAAGACACCAAAATAACCGTGGAGATTAAGGGAGATGTCATTACCATCAACGGCAAACCATTATCCGAATTTAAAGATGATGAGATTACTGTTAACAGAAGAAATATCATCATCAGAGATGGAAAAGGTGGTACCAGGTTTAAAATGGCACCAGGAGATTTTGAAGGATTTAGCTGGAACAGTGATGAAGATGGAAAGCCCGGTGCTTTTTTAGGAGTTACTACCAAGGCTGATAATGATGGAAATGAAGATTCAAAATCTAAAGGTGCAGAAATTACAAACGTAACTAAAGAAAGTGCTGCAGATAAAGCGGGCCTGAAAAACGGTGATGTAATTACAAAGATCAATGACAAAAAAGTTGAAGACCCTGAATCATTATCAGATGTGGTAACCTCTTTTAAACCCAAAGAAGAAGTAACCGTTTATTATAAGCGTGATGGCAAAGATGGCTCGGTAAAAGCCACTTTGGGCGAGCGCAAGTCTGGTATGGCTTATTCATTCAGCGGGCCCGACGGCATGACCAGGTCATTCAGCATGCCCCGTATCCAAACTGTGCCAGGGATTGAATTAGGCGATATAACACCAAGGGTATGGTCACCAGGTTCGGGAAATAATTATGATTTTAATTTTGATACCTACCCACGCCAGCAAAAGCTGGGTTTAAAAATACAGGATACAGAAGAAGGAAATGGTGTGAAGGTTTTGGATGTAGATAAAGATTCACCGGCTGAAAAAGCAGGACTGAAAAAAGATGATGTGGTTACAGAAATAGGCGGCAAAAAAGTTTCCAATACAGATGAAGTACGTGATGCTTTGCATGATAACATGGAAAAATCTGCATACAATATTAAAGCAAGCCGTAATGGCAATGCCATGAGTTTTGATATTAAGATCCCTAAAAAATTAAAGACTGCTAATTTATAAGCCATGAATTAAGCATGAGCAGGCGTCCTGAAAAATTTCAGGACGCTTTTTTTTGCTAACTGCAAACCATCAACTGCTCATTGTCAACTGCCCACTGCTCCTTACCTTTGCCCCCGTGAAAGAAAATGAAAAATACCAGGTAGTAATCGGGCTGGAAGTACATACCCAGTTGCTAACCCAAAGCAAATTGTTTTGTGGCGACAGCGCTGCCTTCAGCACCGATCCCAACACACATATCAGTCCCATTACACTGGCACACCCGGGCACATTACCTAAAATGAATGTGAAAGCCATTGAGTATGCCATTAAACTGGGGCTTGCATTGCACTGCGAAATTGAGCAGCACAATTACTTTGCCCGCAAAAATTATTTTTATCCCGATCTGCCAAAAGGTTACCAGGTTTCGCAACACACAACTCCTATTTGTAAAAATGGATTTGTACCGATTAAAGTTGATAATACAGAAAGAAATATCCGCCTTAACCGTATTCATATAGAAGAAGATGCAGGCAAAAGTTTGCACGATGTAGATGAAAATTACACTGCCATTGATTTGAACCGTGCCGGTGTGCCGCTTCTTGAAATTGTGAGCGAACCCGATATGCACAGCAGCGATGAAGCATTTGCCTATATTACCGAATTGCGCAAACTGGTTACCTGGCTGGGCATTTGCGATGGAAATATGGAAGAAGGCAGTATGCGTTGCGATGCCAATATTTCCATCCGACTGAAAGGCGAAACAAAACTGGGTACCAGGGTTGAAGTAAAAAACCTCAACAGCATACGCAATGTAAAAAGAGCCATTGATGTGGAAGTGGAAAGGTTGATTGGCCTGGTTGAAAACAATCAAACCATCATACAGGAAACAAGGAGTTATGATGCAGATAATAACAGTACTTTTTCTTTACGTTCCAAAGAAGATGCAGATGATTACCGCTATTTCCCCGAGCCCGACCTCTCTCCTTTTCATATCACAGATGATTACCTGGTTGAGATAAAAAATGGATTGCCGGTATTGCCCGAGGCACTAAAGCAACGGTATATAAAGGAATTTAAACTTTCTGATTACGATGCCACTGTGCTTTGTGATGATAAAGCGCAGGCTGCTTATTTTGAAGCGGTAACAAAACATATTGATAATTATAAAGCCATTGCCAACTGGATGCTTGGCCCGGTTAAAAGTCATTTAAACGACAACAATATTACCTACAATGCTTTTACTTTACCCGCTGAAAAACTGGCAGCATTGATTGCGCTTGTAGAAACCGGCAAACTTAATTTTGGTATTGCTTCATCCAAAGTATTACCGGCCTTATTATTGCAGCCTGAAAAAGAACCATTGCAAATTGCAACAGAACTGAATGTACTCCAGGAAAGCAACAGCATCTCTATTGAACTATGGGTTGATGAAGCAATTGCTGCCATGCCAGATAAAGTAAAGCAGTACCAATCGGGAAAAAAAGGCCTGATCGGTTTATTTGCCGGAGAGGTAAAAAAACGCAGCAAGGGCAAAGCCGATATGCAAATGGTAAATGAGATCTTAGAAAAAAAATTAAATACCCCATCATGAAAAAATTATTTGCTGCAGTTGCAGTAGCCGCCATTTTATTTTCCTGTAACGACAAAGCCGATAAAGGTGCATTTACTGTTACTGGTGAAATAAAAGCTTCGCCCGATCAAAAGATCTACCTGGAAGAATTATACTTTAGTGCAAAGCAACCCGAAGTACTTGACACAGGAGAAATAAAAGGCGGAAAATTTTCTCTTTCGGCCATTGCGCCTGAAGAAGGTTTGTACCGCATCCGTACCGAAGAAGGTGCAAATGCTATTTTTATAAATGAAGGAGGTAAAATAAATTTTACAGGTGTTGCCATCAGCCAGGAGCCATTGAGTGGTGCATTCAGCGGGCCAGCAAACAGTTCGTTAAAAAAACTCATGCAGCACATGGATAGTATAAGCCTGCTCATTGCAAATAAAAACAGGTTGCTTGACGAATTTACCAAAGCCAATGTAAAAGAAACAGACAGTACTTTTGTTGCCATATCTGAAGATCTTATTTCTTTAAAGCTCAATTTTACCAAATTCAGTTTTGCATATGCAGATAGTGCTGTAAGCCCCATCGTATCTTTATTTGCTGCTACCATGGCTCCTATTGAGCTGGGTGAATTTGAAGCCCCTTTAACCAAACTGATTAAGCGTTTTCCAAAGCATAAAGGCATTGCAGAGGCACTTGCATATATAAAAACGCAGGCTGCACAACCGCAAACACAAACACCAACGGTTGCAAAACCTGCTGTTGGCGATATAGCTCCCGAATTAACGATGAATGATGTTAACGACAAACCGTTTTCATTAAGCCAGCTGCGTGGTAAATATGTACTGGTAGATTTTTGGGCAAGCTGGTGTGCACCATGCCGTGATGAAAACCCGAATATTGTTGCTGCTTACAACCAATTTAAAGACAAAAATTTTACTGTGCTGGGTGTATCGCTTGATAAAAATAAACAAGCCTGGATAGATGCCATCAAAGAAGATAAATTAAACTGGCAGCAGATAAGCGATCTGCAATACTGGAGCAGTGCGGCTACGCCTTTGTATGGCTTAGATGGAATTCCCTATAATGTTTTGATAGATCCGCAAGGCAAAATTATTGCCGTTCATTTAACGGGAAATGCCTTGCATAATAAACTGGCGGAAGTTTTGAAATAGATCTCATAATTCTACAAAAGCAATATTGAAACACCGGCTGCCATATTAGCCGGTGTTTTTAATTTATGGACAGGGTAGGGGAGAAGCTGCGATAAAAAAGCTCTGTTTTTTTCCAGAAAAGATCGTAACTTAATCGTAGGATAAACGTAAGATTAACGAAGGATGAACGAAGGATAAACGTATCAATATTGTGTTGGCTCCGAAGTAGGCAGGAAGTCTATAGGTAGTCGCTACGGCGTAGGGTGCTATCTGTTGGGGTATGTCTTTAAACTAATCAGGAATATGGCAAGAACAAAGAACCCGCTTTTACAGGGAGTAAGGGGAAAAATTGGTGACCAACTTGTGATTAAACAATACAGTTATGGAACTGTGATAAGCGCCATGCCGGATATGAGCAAGGTAAAAAAAAGCCGCCTGCAAGAGATTGAGCAGCAAAAATTTGCCAAAGCTGTTGTTTATGCAAAAGACATATCCCGCAACCCGGTTAAAAAGGCGGCATATGCAAAGAAACTAAAGAAGGGAAAATCGGTTTATCATGCGGCTATACAGGAGTATTACAGGAAAAATAAATCCTGATGAATTTATTTTCTTCAACCCCTCTCCTTTGCTGAGCTACAAACCTATCCGCCGCCAGGGCCCTATGGGCAGGATGCT
>JAOAUI010000059.1 GCA_030157685.1 Ferruginibacter sp.
GTTTTTGTTGCAGACATATTGTAATTAAGACGTTTAAGTGTGCAGAAGATCCTTTATTTCAGGGCTTTGGAACAACTTGCGCCACTGCCCCTAAATTAAAGGAGGGCAAAGGTAGGGATTATTTTGCTATTTATTGATTACGATATACGATTTTTTGGGGAATTGGAAGGGTTTTTGTGGATAACGCGGATTTTAAGGCTTTTTCCTGGTTTTTTGGGTGGAAAAGGCTGAATATCTATGCTTAAAATCGTTTTAATTGATTTGGTACACGACAGGTTTCCGGGGAATTGATAATCAAAACAAACTTTACTCATACCCCGATAAATCTATCCCCAGTTTCTGAGCGGCATTTTTTACAAGCATTTTTTTATAAGGAGCTTTCATTTCTCCAATTTTTAACTGGCCCTGCACTATAGTATTTACAGTAGCAGTGCTTAAAATAAAGCGCATAGCGTTTTCGCCAAAGTTTGCCGCTATATCGTTTTGTATTGGCGTAAAGATAGATGCCTTTATAAGATCCCAACTTTCTCTTTCAGTTTGAAAATTTTCATCTGACCTGTCAATTTTATTTTTTTTGAGAGATAGCTTTTTGCTGTTTGCTTCGGTGTTAAGTTTTTTAATGTGTTCAAAAAGTTCATCCTGGCCTTCTTTACTTTTAACTACAGGGTGAATGCCTTTTGTATTTTGCCAATCTGCATGGCTTATTTTGTTGGATGCCAGGTTTCTTACAGTTTCTTCATTCATGATGTAATGCGCAGGTTTATTTTGCTGTTGGGCAACGCTATCCCTATAACAAAACAAACCATTAAGTACATACTGATGGTAAGGGCTTAAATAGAGCAAATCGCTTTTTTTAAGAAAATTATCCTTAGCCTCCAAACTGTGTATAGTGGTGGTTAGCAGGTTGTTTTCATCCTGCAAAAAAGGTAGGATATTTTTTTCAGCTGCCTGTTTTTCCAGTTCCGTCTTCATTTGCAAAAGGTACAACACATCGTTTGCAGCATAATTAAGTTGTTCGGGCTTTAGTGGCCTTAATACCCAATTTACTTTCTGCATTTTTTTATCGAGTTCTATCTCAAACAGCTGCTGTATCATAGCACCAAGCGATGTTCGCTCGTAGTTCAGTAGTTTGGCATAAAGCTCTGTATCAGCCAGGTTTGTTGGGTAGCATTTTAAAGAGTGAAGCAATCGCAGATCTTCTCCGGAGCTGTGTACTATTTTTTGTATGGCGGGATTTTCCAAAATTGGAAAAGTCAGTGTAATATCAAGTTCAGCTTTGGGGTCGATCAGATAGCAATCTGTAGCAGTGGCAATTTGCATTAAGCATAGATTGAAACCATAGGTATAATTATCCCGGTCAAATTCCAGGTCGAATGCAATTTCATTTGCCTGAGCAAGCTGGTATATACAACTTGCCAAAGCATCGGTAGTTGTAACGTATGTAACAGGTACTTTTTTAGGGGCAGGCAATAGGCTTTGGGTAGAATGCATTTTATTGAAAGCTATGATTTAATTACATTTTAAAAATAAGACAACAACTGTTTGCACGGCCAACCTTTCAAAAAAAAGCCGATCCCACATGTAGCGGGACCGGCCTAAATCTATTTTAAAGGAATTAATTAAGCAATCTCAACGTCAGCACCTGCTTCAGTTAAT
>JAOAUI010000060.1 GCA_030157685.1 Ferruginibacter sp.
CAAAAAGGAACCGGTGGTGCCCGTAAAGGTAACCTGCGTAACCCTTTGTACAAAGGTGGTGGTACTATTTTTGGACCAAAACCACACAAGTACGATATCAAATTAAACCGTAAGGTTAAAGACCTGGCTAAGATGGGTGCCTTGGCTTATAAAGCAAAAGAAAATGCCATTGTGGTATTGGAAGATGTGAAAATGGATGCTCCAAAAACATCAACTTTCACCGGTATCTTAAGCAAACTGAACCTTACAGGAAAGAAAACATTGTTTGTAATTCCTGAATATAATGATAACCTGTATTTAAGCTTACGTAACGTGCCAACTGTTAGCGGCACTTTATTAAGCGATCTGAATACTTACGATATTTTAAATGCAAATGTTTTGGTGTTAACCGAAAGCGCTGCAAAGATATTTAGTGAAGAAAGCGTAGAAGCATAATTAAGAAACAAAAAAATTAAAAGACATGAAAGCGTCTGATGTATTAATAAAGCCGATTTTATCTGAAAAAGCCAACAAGCAAACAGAAAAAATGAACCGCTACTCTTTTGTAGTGAATAAAAAGGCTAACAAACTGGAGATCAAAAAGGCAATTGAAAGCTTCTATGGTGTAACAGTTGATAATGTGAACACTATTGTTGTGCCTTCAAAAGCAAAATCAAAATATACCAAAGCCGGATTTATAGTTGGACGCAAACCTTCTAAAAAGAAAGCGATTGTAACTGTTGCTAAAGGAGAATCAATTGACCTGTACGGCAGCGAAGTATAATTCCTTCGGCTACGCTCAGGACTTTAAGCCGACAAAAAATATTTAATAATGAATGGTATTCAATTACCGCAAAAATTGAAAAAATAAAACAAAATGGCATTAAGAAAATACAAACCAACAACAGCAGGAACCAGGTGGAGAATTGGTAATGCTTACGAAGAGATCACTACAAATGTTCCGGAAAAATCTTTGCTTGAAGCACAGAAGAATACTGCCGGCCGTAACTCTCAGGGTAGAAGATCAATGCGCTATATGGGTGGTGGAAACAAAACCATGTATCGTATCATCGACTTCAAAAGAGATAAGAAAGATATTCCTGCTACTGTTAAGACCATCGAGTATGATCCAAACCGTACTGCTTTCATCGCATTATTAAATTATGCTGATGGTGAAAAGCGTTACATCATTGCTCCACAGGGCTTACAGGTTGGACAAACTGTAATAAGCGGCGATGCTGTTGCACCGGAATTAGGAAATGCGTTGATGTTTAAGAACATGCCTTTGGGTACCAATGTTCACAACATTGAAATGCAGCCTGGCCAGGGTGGAATACTTGTACGCAGTGCAGGAACATCGGCTCAGTTAAGTAACAAAGAAGAAAAGTACGCAATATTAAAAATGCCAAGTGGCGAGTTAAGAAAAGTGTTGATCAAATGCTACGCAACCGTAGGTGTTGTAAGCAACAGCGATCACAGCCTGGAGAGCATGGGTAAAGCAGGCCGTAACCGTTGGAAAGGTATTCGTCCACGCACAAGAGCGGTAGCGATGAACCCGGTAGATCACCCGATGGGTGGTGGTGAAGGTAGAGCTTCAGGTGGTCACCCACGTAGCCGTAAAGGTAAATATGCAAAAGGACAGATTACCCGTACAAAAGGTAAAGGTTCAAGCAA
>JAOAUI010000061.1 GCA_030157685.1 Ferruginibacter sp.
TTATTTTCTTTGGCATCGGTCCATAAAACCTGGTCGTAACCGGCAAGCCTTGCATTTTGTGTGGGCAAAAAAGAAGCACCATAATTACCACCACATTTTGCAAAACCTGTTCCACCTCTTGCAGCCCTTATATAGTTAGTTTCTACTTTTACTTTTATGGGGTCGGCATATAAGGCCGGCACAGGGCCTGTAAAAATTATAAAACGATATTCGTCAGATACTTTTACACCAAACCTGGCTTCGCTGGCAAACACAAATGGCCGCAGGTAAAGCGCATGGCCCTGTTTGGTTGGCACCCAGGCTTCATCCAGGCTTATCAGCTGCATCAAGCCATCCATAAAAATATCTTTGGGAGGTACAGCCATGCACATTCTTTGCAGCGACTTTACAAAACGATCGTAATGTTTTTCCATCCTGAAAATATTGATGCGGCCATCATGCGTCCTGAATGCTTTCATCCCTTCAAAAACCGTTTGCCCGTAATGCAGGGCCAACGCAGATGGGCTTAAGGAAAGATTTGCATAAGGCACAATTTGTGGCTGCTTCCATTCACCACCGGCATAATCACATACCAGCATGTGATCGGCAATGTATTTACCAAATTCTAGTTGGTTAAAATCCACTTCTGCAATACGTGAGTGATTGGTTTTACGAACGGGAATATCTGCGATGATTTCCATAAATTTTCTATTTAGATTTTTTGATTGAACAAAATTTGTGCATTTTTATGGAATAAAACAGATTCAGATTTAGTAATTTTGACTGTATCAGATTAAGCGATTATGAAAAAGACTTTCAACTCAGATGACCATCTTTATATACAGGTAGCAGATGGCCTGGAAAAAATGATTGCAGAAGAAGTACTGCGTATTGGAGATAAACTGCCTTCGGTAAGGGTATTAAGCGATGAGTACGGAATAAGTATGGGTACTGCCTTCCAGGCGTATTATCACCTGGAAGGCAGGGGCCTGATCGAATCGAGGCCCAAATCGGGATACTATGTACGTTTTAACCACAAGCGATTTCCGGATTTACCCAACCAGGTAAAACAGGAAACCTTATCGCACGATGTGAGTGTAAAGGAAATGATTGCATCTATTTACAGCGATATTGCTGCAGCCAACATTACCAACTTTGCATTGGCTGTTCCCGATGCCACTTTATTGCCTGCTGCCAAACTGAATAAATCTGCCATCTATGCTTTGCGTAACACAAAACATAATTGCCTGGATTATGAACACACATTGGGTAATCATGAACTCCGTAAACAGATTTCCAAACTTGCTTTTAACTGGGGAGCCAACATAAAACCGGATGAAATTATAATAACTGCCGGTTGCCTGGAAGCGATTAATCTATGTTTAAAAGCCGTTACTAAACCCGGCGATACTGTAGCAGTTGAAAGCCCTACCTATTTTGGTATTACCCAGGCAATAGAAAGCCTGGATTTAAAAGTTGTGGAGATTACAACAGACCCACTTACCGGAATAGACCTCGATCATTTACAAAAAGCTATAAAAAAGTTTTCCATCAAAGCTTGTGTGTTTGTTCCCAACTTTAATAACCCTTTGGGCAGTTGCATGCCCGATGAAAATAAAAAGAAACTGGTTGAGATGATTACCAAACACAATATCCCTTTAATTGAAGATGATATTTATGGAGAATTATATTTTGGAAAAACAAGGCCACGGAATTGCAAATACTACGACACCAAAGGTTTGGTAATGCATTGTTCTTCTTTTTCAAAATCGCTATCTCCCGGTTACCGCATTGGCTGGGTAATACCCGGTAAATTTTTTGATACTATCAAACAATTGAAACGCATACAGAATATAAGCAGCCCTACACTTACGCAGGCTGCTATGGCCCATTATTTAAAACACGGCCGTTACGAATTTCATTTAAAGAATCTGAGAAAAGCTTTACACACACAGAGTTTGCGTTATGTGCAGGCCATCATCAAATATTTTCCGCCCGATACAAAAGTATCAAGGCCGCATGGTGGTTTTATACTCTGGCTTGAGCTGAATAAAAAAGCAGATGCATTTAAACTGCGTACAGAAGCCATGAAGCATAATATATCCATCGTGCCCGGTAAAATATTTTCGGCCGGTAATAATTACTCCAACTGCATACGCATCAGCTTTGGTAAACCCTTTAATGATGATGTAGATTACGGATTGATGATGCTGGGGAAGCTGATCAAAAAAATGCTGTAAGAAATTTTCAATTCCGGAATTTTTTAACCACATAGTTATATAGAAACATAGAAAAAGTCACATAGTATCCTATGTGACTTTTTCTATTGAGAACTATGTCCTTATATGGTTCAGCTTTAAACTAAGCGTTAATGATCTTTGATTTTTTCAGGTAAGCATTATCTGCGCTGTAAATAAACAAACAGGTTCCGTTTTTGATCTTATCAATAATTGGCTTGTGTAATTTTTCTGGTAATGCCGGGCAACCCCAGCTGCGGCCGATATAACCTTGCGACCTGATGAATGATTCATTTACATAATCAGCCGCATGAATAACAATATCACGGCTGTTTGCATTGTCATTTATCCCCTTCTCCAATCCATCAAGCCGTAATGAATATCCATGTTCTCCAATGTATGTACTCAGGGTTTCATAAAAACCTAAACTGCTTTTATAGCTGGATGGCTGATTTGAAAACTGATTGGCATATTCCCGTCCGGAATTAACCCCGTGTGCAACATAGGTATTATATAATACCCGGTAATCATCCAGGTCAATTACAAATAATCTTTTTTTGGAAGAGGGTAATGTAAAATCAACAATAGAAATTATATTGTCTTTTGCAAGCTTACCATGCTGCACCAGATAATTAAATCCTTTCATTGCATAATTAAATGCCTGTTCAGATAATCCCATTTTATCTAGCCCCATTCTGTCGTATGCCAGCGCTATGGCATTATCATCAAATTTATTTAAAGCAGATAAAGTTTCTGAAGAAGTCGTGTCTTTTTTAACAGAACTTAGCCTGGCTAAATCAATCTTTGCTTTACTTACAGCAAAAACAAAAGGCATATGAAGGAACATGGCAAAAAGGATTACAAGAAAAAACAAGGAGCCTTTTTCAAGATTTCCATTTTTACCTTTGTAATTGTAGTTAATAAAGTAAGCTGATATTTTTTTCATAGTACGTTTTTTCTTGTTTATTTGTTTATTAATTTTTTGTCAGCCATATACCATAAAACAATAACCCTGGCATATTCTATGGGTTTCACAAAATATATTTACCATGATAAATCGTTTTATCGATTTAATAGTCTAATCCAGAATGTACAGTGGTTGGTTGAAAAAAATCAAATTGTAGCTTAAATAAACTGCCTGAACGATTAATATCGGATCTGATGACAAAGGTAAAAGTTTTAACTCACTGATAATTGAAACCTGATCTGATTTAGTAACCTTTTAACATACTTAAAATTGTATTAATGTCAAAGGTATTTTACCGGATAAACCCTGGTAACGTATCAAAATATGCTGCTTCTTTTGATGTGAGCAGGTAATCTTTCAAACCAAACAGTGCAGATTTGAATGCGGTATATATTTCGCGGTTGAAATTTATAAGTGAAGTTATTTCAATTTCGCTGAGATGCTTTGTAATCCCTTCCTTATAAAGAACCTGCAGAGACAGGGAATATCCTGTAGTGACTGCATAATAGAGTGTTGAAAATTTTTCAAACAGCCTCGTATCCTTATTGCCATTGAGTAAAATTTCAACATCATTGTAAAAATGCTGAAACTTACCGGCAGACAGGCTGTAAAAATTATATTTTATATCATTTGAAGAATTACTGAACTGCCTGATATCATTCTGTGCATCATTGATGTTTTTTGCAGCATACATGATATTGCGTATAGCAGAAATTAAATTGTCTATCCGTTCAGTTTCAATTTTATCGCTGGCAGCATTCTGTACTTTCAGGTAAAAGATATGCAGCTCGCCATGCAATTGCTTGATATAATCATATTTTTCGCCAATTGATTTGTCCTGAAAATTCCTGTATGAAGCTTCATGCTCCCGGCGATTATTTTTAATTGCAAAAGAATCAAGGCAGTAATATAAAAACAGGTTTATAAAATGCCTGGTTTCATTTTCCAATGCTTCCAAAGCAAACTCGGTTTCTACAGCGGGTACTTTATTAATATACAAACTTCTTTCTGCTTTTTCAGGATAACGTTTTAAAAGAAACTTTGCCAGATATTTTAAAAACGGGAAAAATAAAATCGCAGAACACAGGTTAACAAAGGTTTGAAATACAACCAATGCAATGATCTGGTTTTTTATCTGAAATACACCTGTAAGCAAAGCATTAACCGGGCGAAGAAATATAAACACAGTAAAAACAGTAACTGCGTTAAAAATAAAATTACCCAGTGCTACTCTTTTTTTTTCTGCAATTCCATCTGCTGATGCCAGGAATAATTTAAAAGTAGTACCCACTTCGGAGCCCAGAACGATTGCCGTTGCTGCAAATAATGAAATAGCGCCGGTATGCAAGGCGCTTAAAGTAAGCACAATGGTAGCAGAACTTGACTGAATTATGGTTGTTAACAGAATACCCAGCAGCAGGAATACGATTACCGGGTAATGTGTAAAAAAAGAAAGATCAGTTTGTTTTACATATCCCTCCATCCCGCTTTTAATAAACCCAAGCGCAATAAAAAGAAAAGCCAGGCCAAATAAAAATTTAAGCCATAAAAACAATTTACTGTCATTCTTAATAAAGGCCATACATATTCCCGAAATGGCCGCCACGGGTAACACAATTGTTTCGATATTATAATTAAACCCGGCAACAGCAACTATCCAGCTGTCCAATGTGGTTCCCAGATTTGCACCCAGTATCAAAGCAAGCGCATTTTCCATTTGCAGTACATGGGCACCCACCATGCTTAAAACCAGCAGGTTTACAATAGAACTGCTTTGCAACAGCCCTGTAACAACAGCTGCTCCGCCAATGGCTTTTAATTTATTGTCAGTTTGTTTTTTTAAAAATAGTTTAAACCTGCGCCCGGCTAAACGTCTTAAAGTGCTTTCTATAAAATTCATCGCCAGTAAAAAGAAAGCTACTCCGGCAAGCATTGTCCAGATATCAAAAGAACGGCTCATACTAATTTAAAAAAATCATAGCGTGCTGTTTATAAATATGTAATACTAAGTTGCTGATAAATATTTTATTTTAATACCACTAAATTCATGAATAGGTATAATTTTAAACAGCCCATTTGCCTTTTAACTGATAAGCCAGTAAAATGATGAGAATACCAATGCCCAGGTACAAAAAATGGAGCCAATGTACAGTCTGAATTAATAACATGTGTACTACAATCCATCCGGTTATCATTACTCCGCCAGCTATGGCCCAGTTATAGCGTTTCACATGCCGCTGCATATTATAAAAAACAGCAACGAGGTTAACAGCACCAATAAGCACTGCCAGTAAAATTCCTGGTATACGAAAATCTTTAAAGGGCGTTTCTTTCAGCTGCGAAACAGACAGGTTCATCATTTCCCCATCGGGATTAGCCACCAACAACAGGCCGGAAATTGTTGCTGTAAATGCAACAAAAGAAATAAGAATGAATAATAAAGTCCTCATTGTCTGATTTTTTAGGGGGTTTCACCCGGTGGTGGTATTTCATAAGGTGGTGTTTCATAAGGATCTTCATCAGGTATAATATCAGGATCCTCAAGCGGTATAACAGGATCCTCCGGATCAAATGGCTGAATAATCTCCGGATGCTTTTCCGGTAACGGAAATTCGGGAGGATTGCCAGGGTGTACTTTCTTTGGTATCATAACTATTATTTTTACTTATTAAACCATCCTTCAAAATTAAATCCTAAACAAAGCAAATTCAATTACCTGATAATATATATGCTATGCATCAATAACGCTGCTGATTCAAATCAGGTTCGCAATTCGGTTGGTTCATGATAGCCTGTAACAGGCACTGTCAGTTTTTTACGCCGGCCACCAGACCGTAATCCAATGCAGAGCAGGTTTGCAGTAATAAAATGTGCATAGGAATTATAATTTGATATATTGCAACTGAAAGCAATGAACAAATTACAGGTACATCAAAAAAAAACTACAACCACTCCCCAAAGCCTGAATAAGGCAAAACTGATCCGTGGGGGAAAAGAATACTTTGATCTTCTTATTAACCTCATTAGCCAGGCAACTGAAAGTATACACCTGCAAACTTATATTTTTGATGACGACACAACCGGGGCAATTGTAGCTGAAGCTTTAAAAACGGCTGCCAGAAAAAAAGTATCTGTTTTTTTGATGGTTGATGGTTATGCCTCGCAGGCAATATCAAAAAAGTTTATTGCAGGCCTGGAGGATGCCGGTATCCAGTTTCGGTTTTTTGAACCATTCTTCAAAAGCAAACAATTTTATTTTGGCAGGCGCATGCACCATAAGATTTTTGTTGTTGATGCAAAAATGGCACTGGTGGGCGGCATCAATATTTCCAACCGTTACAATGATTTGCCGCAGCACCCTGCCTGGACAGATTTTGCTTTATATGCAGAAGGAGAAATTGCCAAAGACCTTTGCGTGTTATGCTGGAAGGCATGGAATGGTTTTCCTGCCAAAATGGGGTTAACACCCTGCGAAGAAAAGCAACCTGTATTTAATTTTAAAGATGCAGAACTGAGCAAACTGGTGATGCGGAGAAATGACTGGATAAGGAGGAAAAATGAAATTTCCAGAACTTACGCAGATATGTTCAGGCATGCTAAATCGCACATCACCATTATGTGCAGTTATTTTTTACCAGGCGAAGCAATCAGGAGGGCATTGAAAAATGCTGCCGGGCGTGGCGTAAAAATACAGGTGATCACTGCAGGCACTTCTGATGTAATGCTCTCTAAATATGCCGAGCGCTGGATGTACGACTGGATGCTGAGAAATAAAATAGAACTGTTCGAATATCAACCCACTGTTTTACATGCCAAGGTTTCGGTTTGCGATAGTGAATGGATGACCATCGGCTCATACAATATCAACAACCTGAGTGCACATGCCAG
>JAOAUI010000062.1:0-2944 GCA_030157685.1 Ferruginibacter sp.
AAAAATAATGCTTTGGTAAAATTTGAATTGAAGAATAATAACTAAATTACCTTTGCCTAAAATCTAAAACAGGTTTTACGCCAGTTACTACAATGAAAATTTCAAACGAAACTAAAATAGGTACACTAACAGCCATTGCCATTGCCCTTTTGTTTTTAGGATTTAATTTCCTGAAAGGAAAAACTTTCTTTGGAAAAAGCCATTACCTTTTTGCTAAATACACCAATGTGCAGGGTCTTGCCCCATCAAATCCGGTTATGATAAACGGGCTACAGGTAGGCTCTGTTTACAGCATTACCACCGATAAGAATATGAAAGAAATTCTGGTTAATATGAACCTGACCAAGGATGTAAATATTCCGGTGAATTCAATAGCCATCATCAAACCTTCATTATTAGGCATAACTAGTGTTGAAATTACGCTGGGCGATGCACATACCTATATCCCAAAAAACGATACTATTGCCACAAAACCTTCTTCCGGAATTTTTACTGATGTATTAAGTAAGGTAGATCCGGTTCTGTACCAGGTTACCAAAGCAGTTACATCTATCGATTCAATAATGATGAGTGTTAATCACATTCTGGATCCAAATGCTAAAAACAATATCAGTGCCGTGCTTGCAAACCTGAATACCACAACTGCAAACCTCATTGGCGCATCAGCTTCCTTAACCACATTATTAAATACACAAACCGGAGCATTGGCAGGTACTTTAAATAATCTCAATTCTTTTACTTCAAATCTTGATAAGAACAACGGCAAAATTACCAGCCTGGTTGATAACCTGGATAAAACGGCTACCAACCTTTCGCAGCTTGACCTGCAAAAAACATTAACCGTTTTAAATACTACCATCGGTGATCTTAAATCAACCATTGGTAAACTAAATACAACAACAGGTACTGCAGGCTTATTGCTGAACGACACCAAATTGTACAATAACCTTACAGCCACTGCCAATAAACTTAATTTATTGCTGGATGATTTAAAGACAAACCCAAAACGGTACGTTAATATATCAGTATTTGGTAAAAAGAATACAAGTCCGGGATTAACAGTGCCTTTACCGGATACCGTAAATGCTCCTTATATCAAACAATAAAATTTTTATGATTCTGTTATAAAATAAAAATCCCAATTTGCTCCCGATAATTATCGGGATAACAAAAAAAAGAACATTGCGTTTGAAATTTACCATCAGCAGTTTATTTATTGTTTTTTTACTTGCAGTCAGTTATCAAACATCTGCCCAGCAGATCATCAGCAGTGCCCCCACCTCCGACTCTATACGTGCCATAAGAATTGTACAGGGTAAAAGTTTAAGGCTCATCACCATTGATTCTGTTACTTCTTTTGAAACCATTGCCGGCGATGTAATCATTAAAGAAGGCCTTACCACATTTTATTGCGACAGTGCCACCATCAACCGTAAAACCAACATAGTAGAGGCTTTTGGCAATATCCATATTAACGACAACGATAGTATACACACATACTCGCAATACCTTCGTTATGTAGGTGCCGACCGCATTGCCTACTTAAAAAAGAATGTAAAACTTACAGATAAAAAGGGGACGCTTTACACCGATGACCTGGAATACAATTTAAGAACAGGCATTGCCACCTATAAAGGCGGTGGCCGCATTACAAATGACAAAACAGTTTTAACCAGCCGTGATGGTGTGTATTATTCCGATACCAAGGATGTTTATTTTAAAAACGATGTACACCTGAAAGACCCCGACCGGGATATATACACAGACAGTTTACTCTACAACATAAAAACAAATACGGCCACTTTTATTGCTCAAACAAAAATTATAGGTAAAGACGGAACGGTTATCAATACCAAATCGGGCACCTATAATTTAGGCACAGGTGAAGCTGTTTTTACCGACGGGGCATCTTTTAGAGACAGCACCCGAAGCGGTTCGGCCAAAGAAATTGCTTATGATAAAAAAAATAACACGCTGCAAATGCGTGGCAATGCAAAGCTGGTTGATAGTTTGAATAAAGTATTGGTACTTGCAGGAGAAATTTATTCAGATCTGAATCAAAATTCATTTTTAGCCAGCCGTAAACCGGTTATGATCATTCACCGGGATGGTGACAGCACTTACATTGCTGCGGATACACTTTTTTCGGGCCTGCGTAAATACGACAGCCTGGAAAGAAAAATGGTTACACAAAAAGACACTTTAAAAACAACGCTTGCTATAAAAGCCAATGATAAAGATTCTTCCATCCGCTATTTTATAGGCTTTCATAACGTACGTATTTATAATGACTCTTTACAGGCCATTAGCGACAGCCTCCACTACTCTACCATTGATTCTACCTTTAAATTATTTGGCGAACCTGTTGTATGGAATGATAAATCGCAGGTTACCGGCGACACTTTATTGATGTTCACCCAAAATCAAAAACCAAAGCGGTTGTATGTTTTTAATAATGGTTTGATCATTAACAGAACCAAAGAAGGCATGTTTAACCAGATTGGAGGAAGAACCCTTAATGGATATTTTGTGGATGGCACCATTGATTATGTACGGGTAAAAGGAAGCCCCGCCGAAAGTATCTATTACCCGCAGGACGATGACAGCGCCTATGTGGGCATGAACCGCAGCAGCGGCGATGTTATTGATGTTTATTTTGTAAAGAAGGAACTGAACAAAGTAAAATTTGTAAATAATGTAGATGGCATTTTATACCCTATGAAAGAAATACCTGCCGGTAAAAAAGAATTAAAAGGTTTTAAATGGCTTGATAACCGCAGGCCAAAAAGCTGGCTGGAACTGTTTGAATAAACATAGCCTCATGCCTGGCCATGTTTAAGTATCAATTATTTTAATTTAGCCAGCGCATCTTTAATCTTGGCAAACCCTTTTTCAATATTTTCCATACTGTTGGCAAAAGAAATGCGTATGCAGTTGGGCTCGC
>JAOAUI010000062.1:3044-7055 GCA_030157685.1 Ferruginibacter sp.
TTTTCAATATTTTCCATACTGTTGGCAAAAGAAATGCGTATGCAGTTGGGCTCGCCAAACGCACTGCCGGTAACGGTTGAAACATGTGCTTTGTTCAGTAAGTACATACATAGTTCATCCGCATTTTCAATTGTATCATCACCATCTGCCTTGCCAAAAAAATTGTTCACCTGCGGAAAAACATAAAATGCTCCTTCCGGTTCGCTGCAAACAATACCCGGAATTGCTGCAAGCAATTCCATTACCCTTTTACGGCGCTTGGTAAACTCAGCAACCATCATGGCAGTTGGTTGCATATCGCCGGTTAAAGCGGTAATTGCAGCTCTTTGTGTAACAGCATTGGCACCACTGGTTACCTGTCCCTGTATTTTTTCGCAGGCCTTTGCAACCGTTGGGTGTGCGGCAATATAACCCAGGCGCCAGCCCGTCATGGCGTAGCCTTTACTTAAGCCGTTGATAAGAATTACCCTGTCTTTTAAAAAATCGAATTGAGCAATACTCTCGTTCTTACCCACAAAATTGATATACTCATATATCTCATCACTCATAATAAAAACCTGCGGATGTTTTTGAAAAACTGCTGCCAGCGCTGTTAACTCATCTTTTGAATAAACAGCACCGCTTGGGTTACAAGGTGATGAAAACATGAACAGACTTGTTTTTTCTGTTATGGCTGCTTCCAGTTGGACTGGTGTAATTTTATAACCATTTTCAATAGATGTGCTCACGATCTTTACATCTCCCCCTGCCATACGTACAATTTCTGAGTACGTAACCCAGAACGGTGTAGGTATGATCACTTCATCTCCTTTATCAACAATGCTCATTACAGTGTTGTAAATACTTTGCTTGGCACCTGTACTTACAATAATCTGGTCTGGGGTATAATCCAGGTTACTATCTCTTTTCAATTTGGCACAAATGGCTTCTCTGAGATCGAGGTAACCGGCAACCGGTGTATAGTGACTGAAATTATCATCTACAGCTTTTTTTGCAGCAACTTTAATATGGTTGGGTGTATCAAAATCGGGTTCTCCCAAACTAAGATCGGTAATATCAAAACCCTGGGCTCGCAGTTCACGGCCCAGCTTGGCCATTTTTAAAGTTTCAGGTTCATTAAAGCGTTCAAGTAAAGAAGATAACTTCATCAGTTGGTTTTGGTTTTAAGTTGCGCAAAAATAGTTATTTAGTGCTTATAGCTAACTTGCGCTGTCATGCATTTTGTTTTTTTATGCAAATGATTAAAAATTATAACGCTGATTTTATCAGCGGAGCGTATCATAAGTAAATAAAAACGACGACAGATCGGGCTTTATTTTATTAGTACGTTTCAGTTCATAATCATAAAGAACCCTGCCCAGGTTTTTCATAAAAGGTTTTCCAATGGTTTTGTACTCGTATTTATCATCGTTCAAAATACCATCGCTGTTGCAGTAAATGATGGCCGAAACAAAAAACTCAATTTTATTTTTATAATCAACAATGTAAGCGGCATCAATCATGTGCCCGTAAGCATCGCCGGGCTTATTAAAAATGCGGATATTTTCATCAGGTTTTGTTTTCTCTGCACCGTAAAATAAAAATTTACAGTAGGTTGGCCAATAGCTTACCGTATCGGCAGCATAAGGCGGGTAAAGGCTTTCCGTTGGGTACTGGCTCATGTATTGCAACACAAAGCGACGATCATCTTCGGTAATTTTAAACCTTTCGCTGGCTTTCACTTTTTCCGGAAACACAATACTCATCACTATTTTATGCAGGTCTTCCAGCCCCAGCCTGTTCTTTTTAGAAAAATCCATCGGCCCGCTTTTTAATTTGCCGCCCGAATAATAACCAAGGCCCAGACTGTCTTTCCGGGATGGGAATTGAGCCTGGTTCCACTGCCCTTTCTGTTCATACAACAGCTTGCCTGCCGTGTCATAAAAATTGACAGGGTTTGTACGGCGGTTTTCCGATTCTGTTAAAAAGATATTCAACCGGTGCAGTATCTGCACATCGGCATATCCCTTCTTTTTAAATTCAGCATTAATATAATGCTGCCCTAAAAATTCATACAGCCTGTTGTAGGCATCATTATCACTTACCAGCAATACCTTTTTTATATAATGGGCAATGGATGGCTTTCCATCAACTGCGGTAGGGTCGTTAAAAACAGCTGTTTGTCCGCTGAAGGCTGCTTCTGTAAGCATGGTGGTATTACGGTCAATCCCTTTCTCCTTTAATTCATTCAGTTTTTGCAGGGCCAGCAATACAATGGGTAATTTAACTGTAGAGGCCGGGTAAAAGTATTTATCAGGATTAACATTAAAATAATGATGCGCCAGGCCAGGGTCTCCGTTTGCCCGCCTGTTTATTTGGGTATAGATGATCTGTACATTCTGGGCATCCCGGTTTTTAAGTATCTCTCCAAAATACTGTGGGTATTGCTGCAATAAAGATTCTATAAAAGCAGGCGGTGCAGCAGTATCTGACGGGATTGTTTGTTGTTTTGTTTGGGGCATATCGGCTGTTGATTTTGACTGTTTTATGGTACTGCACGAAATGAAAACAGCCATTCCGGCTAAAAACCTGAGCATTCCATTATTTTTACAAATCATATAACCGGTTTACCCTGCAAATTGAATAAAATTCTAAAATTATCCACCCTAAAAACTGAACAGGTTTTTCCCCTATCTTTGCACACTTCTAAAAATTCAACAAAGAAGCTACTAAAACGACTATTATTATGAAACTAAAAGGTTTAGTCTGGTTTTTTACAATTGCACTTACAATATTATCTCTTTGGGAATTATCCTATACATGGGTAGTGCGTAATTATGAAAACTCGGTTACAGCAAAAGCAGAAAAAATTGTAAAGAAAGCATTTCCTGCTTTAAAAAGCAATGATGATGAGTTTAAAACGGCGGTAGAGTACAGAAAAAGAAAGATACTGGACAGTACAGCCGAACAAAAAATCTATCCCATTTTTGGAACAACTTACAAAGAGTGCAAGGCAAATGAATTAAACCTTGGTCTCGATCTGCAGGGTGGTATCAGCGTAACCATGGATGTAAGCCTTACAGACCTGTTAAAGTCCTTAAGCAACAATTCAAAAAACCCGGTACTGCTTAATGCCATACAAACGGCTACTGCCAATAAAGACAACAGCGATGCCGATTTTATTACTTTATTCAGCGAGGCCTTCATCAAACAGAATGGCGCTAATCAGTTACATACTGTTTTTGCCGGTGCCGAAAAGGAAGTAAAGCCAAATGAAAGCGATGCATCAGTTATTACTAAACTTAAAAAAACTGCGGCTGGCGCTATTAAAGAAACCTATAAGGTTTTGGTACGCCGTATTGATAAGTTTGGTGTAGCTCAGCCTAATATCAATTACGACGAAAATAAAGGTATCATCAACGTTGAACTGGCCGGTATTACCGATGTTGAGCGTGTGCGTAAGCAGTTACAGGCATCGGCCCATCTGCAATTCTGGGAAGTGTACCGCATTGATGAACTGAAGACTTCTTTAGAACTTGCTGATGCAAACCTACAGAACTATTTAAACGGAGTTAAAGAAGATACAACCGGTAACCCAATCGTTGATTCAACTAAATTACTTGATAATGTAAATCCATTCTTCAAAGTAATAAGACCACAAAATCCGCAGGTAGACCAGGCTACCGGCAAACAATTCTTTTCTGCAAATATTGGCAGTGTGGCCTTGCAGGATACCAGTGTATTTTATCAGTACCTGAATAACCCGGTTGTAAAAAATGCTTTGCCTGCCGATGCTAAATTTTTATTAGGCATCGAAGAAAAAGAAACAAAAGGAACTCAAAGGTTCTTTCAGTTATATGTTGTTAAAACCCTGCCCGGCAGCGATAAAGCGCCGCTTGAAGGTGAAGGTGTAAGAACAGCATTTCAGGCTTTCGACGAAAAAGGAAAGCCTTCTATTAAAATGGAAATGACCGCCACAGGTGCAAAAACCTGGGCCAGGCTTACTGCAAAAAATGTTAACCGTCCTATTGC
>JAOAUI010000063.1 GCA_030157685.1 Ferruginibacter sp.
CCCAAAGGAACAACCTGGATCAAAGATGCCGTGGAAACATTTTTTCCGGAAGAAAATAAACTGACCTGTAAAAGCGGTACTACTTATCAGTACGATGTGTTGGTTGTTTGCCCCGGTATACAATTAGACTGGCAAAAGATAAAAGGTTTTAAAGAAACACTTGGTAAGAATAATGTGAGCAGTAATTATTCTTTTGATATAGCTCCCTACACCTGGGAACTTATTAAAAACTTTAAAGGAGGTACTGCGGTTTTTACCAATCCTGTCGGTCCTGTTAAATGCGGCGGTGCTCCCCACAAAATTATGTACCTGGCTTGCGATTACTGGCGTAAGCAGGGTATCCTGGATAAATGCAATGTGCATTATTTATCGGGTGCCGGTGTAATTTTTGATATAAAGGAATATGCCGCAACACTTACGGATGTAATAAAGAACAGAAATATAAAACCACACTTTGGCGTAAATGTACAAGAGATTGACGGAGCCAATAAAACAGTTTATTACGAAGAGAAAGATGCAAATGGTGTGGCAGAGCGTAAAGAAATGAAGTTTGATATTTGCCATGCTGTGCCTCCGCAGTCGGCACCCGATTTTATAAAAAACAGCCCGCTTGCCGATCCAAATAATCCTTTTGAGTATGTTGAAGTAAATAAAAATACGATGCAGCACAGCCGTTTTTCAAATGTGTTTTCGCTGGGCGATTGTACCAATGCGCCGGCAAAGAAAACAGGTGCTGCTATTCGTAAACAGGCTCCTGTGGTTGTTAAAAATATTTTATCGTTGTTAAACAACCAGCAGGTTGTTGCCGAATACGATGGTTACAGCGCATGCCCCATTCCTACGCAGTATGGCAAGCTGATGCTGGCAGAATTTGATTATTCAAATACACCTAAAATGACATTCCCGTTTGACCAGATAAAACCAAGATGGACCATGTGGATATTAAAAACAAAAATATTGCCCTGGTTGTACTGGAATAAAATTTTGAAAGGAACGGCATAATATATAAACAGGCATCTCTGATGTTAGTGCATCAGGTAAAATTCAACAATGATAAAATACTTTTCAGTTTCAATTGCACTTAGTTTATCACTATTAATTGCTGCTGCACAAAAAACAAAATCTGAATTTCCATTTTCCATACGCCTTGAGCAAATGGAAATAAATAATATGCCTGCATTGCAATCTTTTGCATATGCTACCTGGCAGGGAAAATGGTTGATGGTGGGTGGCAGAAAAGACGGGCTTCACCGAAGGCAACCCTGGGCTACATTTGATGAAGAAGGGCAAAACAGGTTTATCTATGTTATAGATCCTCAAAACAAAAAAGTGTGGAAGCGGTCTCTTGAAAACTTGCCCACTCCTGTTGCAGAGCAATTGCAAAGTACCAATATGGAATTTTGTCAAACAGGCAACAGTCTTATTGTAACCGGTGGATACGGATACAGCAAAACGGCGGATGACCATATTACCTTTCCATATTTAACGGTAATAAAAGTTGATGAATTGATAACGGCAATGCTGAATAACAAAGATATAAGCAATTCCATTGTTCAGATAAAAGATGAACGAATGGCAGTAACCGGCGGAAGACTGGCGAAGTTGCGGGATACTTTTTTACTGGCAGGCGGACAAAGGTTTGACGGCAG
>JAOAUI010000064.1 GCA_030157685.1 Ferruginibacter sp.
TTACATTAAGTCTGTAAATTCATGCTTTTTTGATTAATAAAAAAATTCATGTTTTTACACATCTGTTAGCGGCAAATTGTAATTTGCATTCATCATGGGCATCATCCAAATTGGCACCGCTTTTAATATTGACCTTGAGTTTGAGATTGCAGAATTTCATAAAAGGCTGTTGGCGTATATTATTGACTTTGTAATGCTCATCATTTTCCTGTTCAGCATGAAATATGTGATGTATAATGAGTTTGTATTAAACTGGGATGAAAGTGTAGGCATGGATATCCTCATCATCTCCCTGCCCATGCTGTTGTATTCTTTATTGACAGAACTTTGGTTTAACGGGCAAACACTGGGGAAAAAGATCATGGCCATCAGGGTCATCAGCCTGGAAGGCGGAGAGCCTACTTTTGGCCAGTTCATCTTAAGATGGGTAACCCGTTTTTTTGAATGGCCGTTCTTTTTTGGTTATATCGCTTTTTCAACTGCCAGTGTAATGGTTTATATTTTTGTTACGGGCATGCTGGGCATTGCCGTAGTTATTATTATTTCTGTTACAAATAAAAACCAGCGGCTGGGCGATATGATCGCCGGCACGGTGGTGGTAAACACCAAATCTGCATTAACATTGGCCGATACGGTGTTTATGCAGATAGATAAAACAGATTATAAAGTGATGTTTCCGCAGGTAATGCGGCTGAGCGACCGGGACATTAATACCATTAAAGGTGTATTGATACAGGCCGGCAAAAGAAATAACTACGATATGTGTCACCGGGTTTCGATGAAGATAAAAGAAGTGCTGCAGATACAATCTGATATGCATGTGGACCAGTTTTTGGAAAAGCTGCTGGCCGATTATAATTATCTGGCTACAAAGGAATAACCGATATACCAAAACAGGAACGGGCTTTCAAATTGAAAGCCCGTTCTTTATTAATTAATATTGTATTAACGCCAGTCTCTGTAACTCATGCTTCCTATTAAAGCGAACATGATTATAATGAAGATCAACCACAGTGCACTAAGGATTAAACCTATAATACTGCAGGTTCTGCCGGCATTGGACTGGCTGTAACTTGAGCTGGAATAAAGTTCCGGAGTAGATTTATATAGTGACCTGTCTTTATTACCCAGTACCAAACCAATTACGCCGCATATAACGCCAATAAGTGCCGATACATAACATAAACTGGTAACAATTGAAATGATACCCAATACCAGCGAAGCTGTTGCATTCGACAGGTTTGACTGCTGATTATAATTGTTGTTGGGTGTTAATAAATTTTGCTGATCGCTCATTGTTTTAATTTTAAACTATTTGTAAAATCTGTTATCGCATACTGTTTGCCACCGAAATAAAGAAGGCAATAAAGAGAATGTAACCTATAATAATTAATACCTGCAAAATGATTCCGATGATTGAACAGATACGCCCTGCTTTAATATTGTTGTAAGATGACACCGAATAAAGCTCTGGATTGGCCCTGTACAGAGCCATATCTTTATTGGAGATGACCAATGCGATGATACCACAAATAAAGCATATTACTATTGAAAGGATTCCCAACACCAATGTGGCAGTGGCATTTGGCAATTGGTTGCCGGTATTACTATTGCTTAAATAGTCCTTGTGTGGATCTGACATGTCAGGTTGTTTTGGTAACTAATAGTTTGTAAATATAACTTACTAAGATAATACCCGTACAAAAAATGTACATATATTTTAAAATATTGGCCCCGTTCCTGATTTTTAATATTACATGCAAGATCAGGAATGCAAAAAGCAAAAGAATGGGTATTAAGGCAGGATACATGAAAAAACTGCCCGGCACATCTCCCTTTAACAACAAAACAAAACTACGTTGCACACCACAGCCCGGACAATCCATATGTGTGAATGACTTGAAGATGCAGGGAATCTGGTGGGATTCAAGCCAGGAGGTGATATTTAAAAGATTGAATGTCATTGAAGCTGTTAATCCGTTAATTGGTTAATCCGTTAATCCGTGAGGGCGTTATTATTCAGTCTTTCTTATTGTGTTTGGGTGAAGCTGCAATGAATTTTATGTAGCCATTTAGTTTAGCCAGAATCTTCTCAGCTTCATTTATTAATTCATCTGCTCTGTCTTTTTCAATTATTTTCCTTCTTTTGCATTTAGATAGCCAGGATTTGGTTTCCTGCAATGAGCCTCTCGAATAAAAGAAAAACTGTTTACTTTCTTTATAATAATATCTGCCATAACCTTCTGCAATATTTGCTGAAATAGAATCGGCTGATCTTACAATCTGCTTACCAATAGTATCTTTTCTAAAATTATCCCAGACCATTACAATATCCCAAACGGTATCAGAAAAAGTTTCAGCCAATTGATAGACTTCCAGTTTTTCCAAAGTGTAATCCATAAAATTTAATTTAGCATAGAGCGATGCTTAAATTTACGAATTATCTTATAATAGCATAAACGGATTAACCAATTAACGGATTAACGGATTAACCTTCTAATAAGCTCTTGCAAACAAAACCCTTTGCACACTAGGATTACCTGTTAACACACATTTACCTTCTTCCTGTTTATTATCTAAAGGAATACAACGGATGGTGGCTTTGGTTTGTTCCTTTATTTTCTCTTCTGTCTCTGCTGTACCATCCCAATGGGCAGATACGAATCCGGCTTTTTCATCCAGTGTTTTTACAAAATCATCCCAGTTATCAACGGTTCTGATATTTTCATTTCTGAAAGCAAGCGCTTTATTGTACATATTCTGCTGAATTTCTTCCAGCAGTTTTGCCACCGCAGCTGCCAACCCTTCCATAGGCATGCTTGTTTTTTCTTTGGTATCCCTGCGGGCAAGTTCCACTACCTGGTTTTCCATATCACGCAGTCCCATGGCAAGCCTGATAGGCACGCCCTGCAATTCGTATTGTGCAAATTTCCAGCCGGGCCGGCTGTTATCACTATTATCGTACTTAACCCGTATACCCAATGCTTTTAATGAAGCAATGATCTCATTGGCTTTTGCATCAATGGTTGCTTTACTTTCTTCTCCTTTATAAATTGGTACTATCACCACCTGTAGCGGTGCAATTTTTGGCGGCATGATCAATCCCTGGTCATCGCTGTGCGCCATAATTAATGCACCAATCAAACGGGTAGATACACCCCATGAGGTAGCCCAAACATAATCCAGCACATTGTTCTTATCACTGAATTTAACATCAAATGCCTTGGCAAAATTTTGCCCAAGGAAATGCGATGTACCTGCCTGTAAAGCTTTACCATCCTGCATCAATGCCTCAATGCAATAAGTATCTTCTGCACCGGCAAAGCGTTCGTTGGGCGTTTTAACGCCTTTTATCACCGGTACTGCCATCCACTCTTCTGCAAACTCGGCATATACATCCAGCATCTTTTTAGTTTCTTCTATTGCTTCTTCTTTAGTAGCATGTGCGGTATGTCCTTCCTGCCATAAAAATTCAGCAGTGCGTAAAAACAAACGGGTACGCATTTCCCAACGCACCACATTGGCCCATTGGTTAATCAGTAAAGGTAGATCGCGGTAAGATTGTATCCAGCCTTTATAAGTATTCCAGATGATGGCTTCGCTGGTGGGGCGAATGATCAGTTCCTCTTCCAGTTTAGCTTCCGGATCAACCATCAGTTTGCCGGGCTTATCAGGATCGTTCTTCAAACGGTAATGCGTTACAATGGCGCATTCCTTTGCAAAGCCTTCTGCATTTTTTTCTTCTGCTTCAAACAGGCTCTTGGGCACAAACAGCGGAAAATAGGCATTCTGGTGACCCGTATCTTTAAACATTTTATCTAACTGGTCACGCATATTCTCCCACAATGCAAAGCCATAGGGTTTAATTACCATACAGCCACGTACGGCAGAATAATCTGCCAGTCCGCCTTTAATAACCAGGTCGTTGTACCATTGCGAATAATCTTCTGCTCTTGATGTTAATTCTTTACTCATGTAAGTTGTATAGGTTTAAATAAATCTGCTTTTTGTTTTAGCACCGCTTTAACATCAGACGGTTTAACTTTATTGTCTGATGGTTTATGTTAAGCAGTTGCACAAAGTACTTCCAAACTGCACAAAAGTAGTAACTTCAATTTTAAATGCTTTAAACAAATCGCCATGCAACCTAAAATTTTACTTATCGCCTTATCTGTAGCCGCTTTCAGCAGTTGCAGCACAGCCTATAAAACCGGGCAAACACCTGATGATGTGTATTACAGCCCCGTAAAGCCTGTTGAAGAAAAAAAATATACCCAACGGGAAGATGACAGGCGCCCCGTTAATAATGATTATGAAATAACGATGACCATCCGTGATCAGCGCTGGAGAAATTTCAGGGAAGATTACCAATATGACAACAGCCCGTATAATTATTGCTACTGCAATTGCAAAAGCAATGGTTATTATTACAACCCCTATTATTATCCTTGGGCCATTTATACAGCAACACCAACTTATGCTGTAAGGGTTAACACTACCCCACGTATGGTAAACCTGAATACTTATAATGGATACAATACAAAAGTTGCATCAGGTAAAACAAACGGAACACTAACTTTTTCCAATTCATCAACGCAGTATAATAACAGCAACCGAAGCGGCAGCCGTGTAGGCAACATACTCCGCCAAACCATTGAGCCTACTCCTGCAACACCTTCATCAAACAATACAAGAACTTATACCCCATCATCAGGCAGCAGCAGCGGAAGTTCTTCTTCGGGCAGCAGTAGTGGTAGTTCCAGTTCTTCAAGCAGGCCGGCAAGAGGAGGTTAACCCCCTCCTATCCTCCCCCTTTAGGGGGAGGGATGACTTGAAGAACAATTCGAAGACCTATTAATGTTATTTATAGATTTTTGAAAGAAATGTTTCAATAAAAAGTAATTCATGAAAATATATTTACTCCTCATTTTTTTACTTACCGGTTCACTTATTTACGCACAGGTTCCCGAAGATGCCATACGGTATTCCTTTTACCCGCAAAGCGGAACGGCACGCAATATGGCCATTGGCGGTGCTATGGGATCGCTGGGTGGAGATATTAATGCAACTTTTGTAAACCCCGCCGGTCTTGGTTTTTATAAGACAAACGAATTTGTAATTACACCCGCTTTTTCTTTAAATAACAACAAAGCAAAGTTCAGGGAAACCAGTACAGAGAACTCGAAAAACAATTTTGCATTTGGAACAACCGGCTGGATTTTTGGACACAGCAATGGCAGAAAATCAAACAGCAGCAGCGCTTTCAGCATTGCTATTACACAAACAGCCAATTTTAATAATGAAGTACGATATAAGGGGCTGAATAACTACAGCTCTTTCAGCGAGCAGTTTGCAGAGGAGTTTGCTAAAAGCGGTTACAGCATTGATGAGGTATTAAGTCCTAACTCTGCCCTCCCATACACATCTGCACCGGCATTATATACTTACCTGATTGATACAGTTACCATCGGTGGTATTATCCAGGTGAAGGGCGCTCCTGAATACATACTGGATGCAGGCCAGGCTTTGCAACAGGAAATGATACAGAAAACAAAGGGAGCCATTTCGGAACTGGCCATTGGCTTTGCACATAACAGCAAAGACAAATGGTTTATTGGTGCAACCATTGGCATACCGCTGGTAAATTATACCAGCAATACTTACTTTAAAGAATCAGATACTTCATCCAATACCACCAATCATTTTAAGCAATTTGAATACACCGATAATTTTACAACAAGAGGTACTGGCTTTAATGCAAAAGTTGGTATCATTTACCGGCCAAAGGATTATATACGTTTGGGACTGGCCATACACACACCCAGCTGGATATTTTTAAAAGATACCCGAACCACTTATTTTACTACCGAAGTAGAGAACCCCGTTGCAAGCTTTAATGTAAACTCGCAAAGCTTTACCAATGGGCAGCCCGGCGAAGCCAAGTATATACAAAGCACCCCATTTAAAGCCATCGTTAGTGCCTCTTATGTTTTTAGAGAAGTGAAAGATGTAACCAAACAAAGAGGATTCATCAGTGCAGATATAGAATATGTACACCACAAAGGCAGCCGTTTCAGCAGCGATAACGAAACGGTAACCGACGATGAAAAAGCCTACTACAAAGCACTGAACAAAGTGGTTAAAAAGAATTACAAAGGCAATTTTAATTTCAGGGTAGGTGGCGAATTGAAATTTAAAATCATCATGGCGAGGCTTGGTTTTGCTTATTATAGCAAACCTTACAAAGAATCTGAACTAAAAGCCAGCCGTATGTTATTAAGCGGCGGCCTGGGTTACCGCAATAAAGGATTTTTTATTGACCTTACTTATATACATGCCATGAATAAAGATGTAAACTTCCCTTACCGGTTGGAAGACAGGGCAAACACCTATGCAGAACTTAAGCAACAAAGAGGAAATATTGTTGCTACTGTTGGTTTAAAATTTTAACCAGGACTCATTGCTTAGGATGCCCCGGAGTTTTTCGGGGCATTTTTTTATTTTCGGTAAAAGTCAATCTTCTCAACGGTTTTACTTTTTTGCATACATTTATCTTAAGTAATCAGGACTTGCAAAATTCTTTTTCAAGTACCTGTTAAAACCTGCACCATGAAAAAATTGATTGCCCTTATTAACGAACTGGAAACAAAAATTCCGCACAGCGAAATAATAAACACAACTGTTTCGGGTGGTTCGGTTGGCTGGCATATTCACCACAGCCTGTTGGTTGGTTTAAATATTATACAGGCAGTGGAAAAATCGGATGCCGGGAATTACAAATGGAAGTTTAACACCAGGAAGGCATTGGTTTTTACGCTCAATAAAATTCCAAGGGGCAGGGCAAAAGCACCGGAATCGGTACAGCCAAAAGAACAGCTGAGTGCAGATGAGATGAAAAAAACATTTGAATTACTGAAAACCCGTTTGCCAGTGCTGGAAGCTTTACACCCAAACAATTATTTTAAGCATCCTTTTTTTGGCAACCTGAATGTAAAAGCCACCATTAAAATGCT
>JAOAUI010000065.1 GCA_030157685.1 Ferruginibacter sp.
AAGCGGACCGGACGGGACTCGAACCCGCGACCTCTGCCGTGACAGGGCAGCATTCTAACCAACTGAACTACCGATCCAACTACCCGAGTGCTGATTTTAAAACCACTAATGGCTTTTGCCTCATTTTTCAGGACGGCAAAGATAGGTTTCTTAAGTTCCCGTTCCAAAACTTTTATAAAAAAATTGTAAGCACTAATTTTACAAACTATCTTACAGTTCCTAAAGGTTCAAATAACATTTAATTGTTAATTTAAATTGTAACGCAACTACATGATCGAATTAAAAAAACGTCAGTTCCTCGACTTCGAAAAACCCATTAAAGAGCTATACGACCAGATTGAACAGCTGAAAATAACTTCAGAAAAGTCGAAAACCAATATGAGCGGCGCTATTGCAATGCTGGAAGAACGAATTGTTGAAACAAAAAAACACCTTACGGCTAATGTTACGCCCTGGCAAAAAGTACAGCTTAGCCGCCACCCCGACAGGCCTTACACTTTAAAGTACATAGAAAATATGTGTACCGATTTTATAGAGCTGCATGGAGACAGGAATGTGAAAGATGATAAAGCCATGGTTGGTGGATTTGCACAACTAGGTGGAGAAACAGTGATGATTTTAGGTCAACAAAAAGGCTCAAATACCAAAACCCGGCAAATGCGCAACTTTGGTATGGCAAATCCCGAAGGATATCGAAAAGCTTTACGCCTGATGAAACTGGCCGAAAAATTTAATAAACCGGTCATTACTTTAATTGATACACCCGGTGCTTTCCCCGGCCTGGAGGCAGAGGAAAGAGGACAAGGTGAAGCCATTGCCAGGAATATTTATGAAATGATAAGACTTAAAGTACCTGTAATTTGTGTGATCATTGGCGAAGGTGCCAGTGGCGGCGCTTTGGGCATTGGTGTTGGCGATAAGGTTTTTATGATGGAGAATACCTGGTACACCGTAATATCGCCGGAAAGCTGCAGCAGCATTTTATGGCGAAGCTGGGATAAAAAAGAAACAGCTGCCGAACAATTACGCCTTACAGGTAAAGACATGCTGGGCTTTGGTTTGGTTGATGGTGTGATACCCGAACCATTGGGAGGTACACACTGGGATTACCAGGAAGCCGCCGATATTTTAAAAGCCTACCTTCTACCTGTAATAAAAGAGTTAAAAGCAATTGATGCTGATAAAAGAGTGGAACAGCGCATTGAAAAATTTGGGAAGATGGGTTTTTGGGAAGAAGCTCCCTTATCTGAAATATAAGATCATTTAATTAAATACTTTGCTGCAATGCAGAAAGGGTAAAATATATTTATGCTAAAAGTTGGAGTAATAGGAGCCGGACATTTAGGTAAATTCCACTTAAATAACTGGGCCGAAATTGAAGGTGTTCAATTGGTTGGCTTTGCAGATACCGATGATGCCAATGCAGCACAGGTAGCTCAAAAATATAGCATACCCCGCTTCATTGATGTTGAAAAACTGATTGATGCATGCGATGCACTGGATATTGTAGCCCCTACCACCAGCCATTTTGAACTTTGCGAACTGGCCATTAAAAAAGGCAAACATGTTTTTGTTGAAAAACCACTGGCCAATACCATGGAAGAAGCAAAAGCTTTGGTAAAACTTGCTAAAGAAGCCAACATAAAATTCCAGGTGGGGCATGTTGAAAGATTTAATCCTGCTTTTCTTGCTTTAAAAAACCAGGTATTGCAACCTATGTTTATTGAGGTACACCGCCTGGCACAGTTTAACCCACGTGGTACCGATGTGAGTGTGATACTGGATCTGATGATTCATGATATTGATATTATTTTAAGCCTGGTAAAAAGCAATGTAAATTATATAAGCGCCAATGGCGTAGCCGTAATGAGCGATACACCCGATATTGCAAACGTACGCATTGAGTTTGACAATGGTTGTGTGGCCAATCTTACCAGCAGCCGCATCTCTATGAAAAAGATGCGTAAGATGCGCCTGTTTCAGAAAGATGCCTACATCGGCATAGATTTCCTGGAAAAGAAAACCGAGATTATCCGTTTAAACACCCCCGGCGACAGCAATGTTTTTACTTTTGATATTGAAACCAACAACGGCAAAAAAACAGTTGCCATCGCCAATCCGCTGGTACAGGATGTAAATGCAATTAAAATGGAACTGGAAGAATTCAGGAATGCTATTGTAAATAATACTGACACACCCGTTAGTGTGTTGGACGGGTTCCGTGCAATGGAAGTTGCTCACCAGATCTTAGAAAAGATCGGGAACGCTACGCTCCATTAATAAATGAAAATTATTTTACGCTAATTAGAACCGCATCATTGAATCAACCCAGAATACATATCAGCTGGTATGCTTTAGGCGATTGCATAGCAGCTATTCTTTCATGGGTTGGTTTTTATTTTGTAAGAAAATATATTATAGAGGAGGCCTTAGTAGTTGGTCCCAGGTTTTATATCGGCCTTGTACTTTTTCCTGTTATCTGGCTGATGGTGTATTACCTGGTTGGCAGTTATGGTAATCTGTATTACAAATCAAGATTGTCTGAATTTTTCAACACCCTTGTTTATACATTCTTCGCAAGCATCTGCATTCTCTTTTTATTTTTATTGTACGATGTAACCGGCGATTATACTATTTACTACAAAGAGTTTATCTCACTCTGGACCATACAAACTTTAATTACTTTTTGCATAAGGTTGTTCTTTTTAAACCGTGCCAAAACACAATTGACTAAAGGAACAGTTTTTTTTAATACCCTCATCCTGGGCAGCAGCACCAATGCAGTTAATCTGTACCATTCAATTATCAACAATAAAGAAAAGACGGGCTACCGTATCGCGGGCTTTGCCAATACCAACGGCAATAACGGATCTGCATTGCCGCCAGGCATTATTAACCTGGGTAATGCTGCTGATGCAACAGCCATCATCACCAAAAATAAAATAGAAGAAGTGATTATTGCAGTAGAAAAAAAAGAAAGAGATCAGCTGGAAAAAATACTGCAGCAATTAAGTAACACTGAAGTGAACATTAAGTTAACCGCCGACACGGTTGATATCATCAGCGGATCGGTTAAAACAAACAATGTATTGGGTATCCCGCTGATAGAAATGCAATCGGGTTTAATGCCGCAATGGCAACAGCATATAAAACGATTGCTGGATATTGTGGCCAGTATGCTCAGCATTATCATCCTGCTTCCTTTATTTATTTATACTGCTATCCGGGTAAAACTTTCTTCAAAGGGAAGTCTGTTTTATCTGCAGGAACGCATTGGTTACAAAGGGCATCCTTTTACCATGATCAAATTCAGAAGCATGATACCCGATGCCGAAAAGAACGGCCCCGAACTGAGCAGCGACCAGGACCCACGGATAACGCCCTGGGGTAAAACAATGCGTAAATGGCGTCTGGATGAACTGCCGCAACTATTGAATATTATTAAAGGCGAAATGAGCCTGGTTGGCCCAAGGCCCGAAAGGAAATTTTATATTGATAAGATAACAGAGAAACACCCCGAATATAATTTTCTGCTGAAAGTAAAGCCTGGCCTCAGCAGCTGGGGCATGGTTAAATTTGGCTATGCCGAAACAGTTGAAGAAATGATAGAACGCATGCCCTATGATTTAATGTACATTGAAAATGTATCGCTTGCGCTGGATTTTAAAATAATGCTGCACACTATTCGTATTATCCTGTCGGGGAAAGGGAAATAAGAGAATTAAAAATGAAAAATTAAGAATTAGGGGATTAGGATTGAATGAAGCGTTTGTTTATTTTTGATAAAACCTTTCGTTTTGAAAAGATTTCTTTTATTAATTATACTGTTCTACTGCCTACTGCCTACCGCCTACTGCCAACTTTCTTCCTATTGGCAGCAACAGGTTAATTACAAAATTGATGTAACGCTTAATGATGCTGATAATACACTGGATGGTTTTGTAAAGATGGATTATCATAACAACTCGCCCGATACTTTGTATTTTATCTGGATCCATTTGTGGCCCAATGCTTTTAAAAATGATAAGACTGCTTTTACCGATCAGGACCTGGAGAACGGAAGCACTGATTTTTATTTCAGCAATGCAGATAAACGTGGTTATATAAACCGCCTCGATTTTAAAGTAAATGGCGAAGTTGCTAAAACAACCGATCATCCACAGCATCAGGATATCATTAAACTTATTTTACCCAAACCCATTGCACCAAAAGGCAGTGCAAAAATTGAAACACCCTTTCATGTAAAACTACCTTACAATTTTTCAAGAGGCGGGCATATTGACCAGGCCTACCATATTACACAATGGTATCCCAAGCCGGCGGTGTACGACCGTAAAGGCTGGCACCCCATGCCCTATTTAGACCAGGGAGAATTTTACGCAGAGTTTGGTAATTATGAAGTGCAGATAACATTACCAGATAATTATGTGGTAGCTGCAACAGGCGATCTGCAACAGGCATCAGAAATAGAATGGTTAAAAAATAAAAAGCCTTTCAGCCGGGAACCAAAAACTAAAAAACAAACACAAACTGGTAAGAAAGTAGTTAAAGAAAATGTTGCCCCATCTTCTTCAAAAACAAAAACACTACAGTACACACAAACTAATGTACACGACTTTGCATGGTTTGCCGATAAAACCTATACAGTAAAAACAGACACACTCAAACTTCCATCGGGCAAAATAATTGCTGCCAATGTTTTTTATTACAGCGAGAACAGTAAAAACTGGGCGAACAGCATTGCCATGATTAAAAGAGCCATTCTCACTAAAAGCCAGTGGCTGGGTGAATACCCTTACAACGTGGTTAGTGTTGTAGATGGCGGCAATGGCGGCGGTATGGAGTACCCAACCATCACATTACTGGATGATGGCGGATCGGAAAAAATGCTTGACTTTGTAATTAACCACGAAGTAGGTCACAACTGGTTCCAGGCAATTTTGGGCACCAATGAACGTACACATCCCTGGATGGATGAAGGCATGAACACTTATTATGACAACCGCTATTCACTGCAGCAATATGGCAATACGAATATTGATATCATACAAACAAAATCGAAGTTTATAAATAACCGCCTGCCCGATGATATACAGCATACTTTATTGCAAACTGTAACAGCAATAAAAAAAGATCAGCCTATTGAAACCGTTTCAGAAAAATTCAGTGCTTTCAATTACAATATGGTTGCGTATATTAAAACCGGCGATTGGATGAAACTGCTGGAAGATGAACTGGGCAAAGAAGTATTTGATAAAGCCATGCAGGAATATTACAAACGTTGGCAGTTTAAACATCCTTATCCCGAAGATTTTAAAAAAGTGGTGGAAGAAGTAAGCGGTAAAAATGTAGATGCCGCATTTTCATTACTGAATAAAAAAGGAGAATTAAAAAACCCAACTCCAAAAAAAGACATTCGCTTTGCTGCATTTTTCAGCATGAAAGAAACCAATAAGCACAATTATATTTTTGCATCGCCAGCCATTGGTTATAATTTTTACGATAAGTTTATGTTGGGCGCATTGGTACACAACTATACTTTGCCACTTACCAAATTTCAATTTGTAATTGCACCCTTGTATGCCACAAAAAGCAAACAGCTAAATGGTATTGGCAGGGTAAGCTATAGTCTTTATCCCGGCAATAACGGGCAGAAATTTGTATTGGCCCTGGCAGGTTCAAGGTTCTCAACCAAGCGCTCCTTAGATACTACCGGCAAAAGTGTTTTTGAAAACTTTTATAAGGTTGTTCCATCGTTGAGGTATTATTTCAAACAAAAGCCAAGAAGTAGTAAAGAAAGTTTTATTGATCTGCGTACTTATATAATTGGTGAAAAAACATTTACAGGTTTTAAATACATCACAGGAAGTGACAGTGCTGCTGTGTACCCTACTGCATTTATAAATACAAATCGTTATCTTAATCAGCTCACTTATTCAATGGCCAATTACAGGGTATTGTATCCGTATAATTATCAGATTCAATTACAACAAGGCGAAGGGTTTTACAGGCTGAATGTTACCGGCCAGTATTTTTTCAATTACGAAAAAGGAGGAGGAGCCAATGTAAGAATATTTGCAGCCAAGTTTGGATACATCGGCAACAAAAAAGCCAGTACTTATTTGTACACGCCTAAATTATTAGGAGGCACCGGCGAAGACGATTATACTTATTCCAATTATTTTATTGGCAGATCTGCATCTGCTTCAAACCCCGAACTTCCTGTGTCTAACAACGGCCTTGGGGGACGCCAGCTAATGATTCCTAACGGAGGTGGGCTAAAATTAAGGCTGGATCAATATTCATTTTTATACGGCCAGTCTGATGATTGGGTTGCGGCAGTTAACTTAAACACAACGATTCCAAGAGTTATATTTCCTTTTAAAATACCGCTACTGCTTTTTCTGGATATAGGCACTTATGCCGAAGGCTGGAAGAAAAATGCATCAACCAGTAAATTTTTATACACGGGCGGTTTGCAATTATCACTATTCAAAAATGTACTGAATATTTATGCTCCGCTTATTTATAGTAATGAGTTCAAAAGCACGATAAAAACTGATTCAAGGCTAAAGAAATTCTCTAACAGAATTACATTCAGTATTGATCTGCAAAATATCAGCCTTAAAAAACTGGTTCCGCAAATTCCTTTTTGATTGTGGAAATTAAATACCTCACATATCAGCAAATAAATAAAACCAAATGGGATGCCTGTATAGGCAAGGCTGATAATGGATTGATCTATGGCTATTCTTTTTATTTAGATGCCATGGCAAAAAACTGGGATGCTTTGGTTTTGAACGACTATGAAGCTGTGATGCCGCTTACCTGGAACAAAAAATACAGCATTCATTATTTATACCAGCCACCATTTACAGCCTGCCTGGGCGTGTTTGGAAAATCATTAACTGCTGAAACCGTAAATGAATTCTTACAGGCAATTCCATCAAAATTTAAATACTGGGATATTTATTTTAACCC
>JAOAUI010000066.1 GCA_030157685.1 Ferruginibacter sp.
CCATCAGCCTCATTCATACGCACGGTGCGGTTGTTGTAGCGTTTGCCGTCAATGGCTTTTATCATGGTGCCTGCAACATCCTGGTCAATTTCTATCCAGCTGTTCATATCACGCATGTCAATCTTACCAAGCACTTCTTTCTTCAAATCACTTTCATCTAAAATGAATTGTAAAAAACTGGCTTTGTAAAAACCATCTTTGGTACCCAGGTTAATAAACAAACGGGTGTAACCACTGTTGCGGCTGTTAAAATTGGTGCGCTCTTTACGGCTACCATTCATATCGCCACCGGTTCTTTCCATTGGCCTTCTGTCGCCACGTACATCGCTCTTGTTTAAATCGTCGGCATGCTCGTAATACTTTAAAAAATGACTGAACTCCAATGCTGCAACTCTTTGTAAAACCTCTTCTTTGCTAACATCAGCAAATTTTTCCATCAGGTCGGGCATATAGGTTTCGTAATCGCCATGGCTAACATCGGCCTGCATTAATTTATCCATAAAATGGAAGAACTGTTTGCGGCAAACATCTTTACCTGATGGTACATCTACTTTATGAAACTGGGCATTGATCATTCTTTCCAAAGATTTGATCTTGTAGCTTTCCCTGCTGTGGCAGATGGATAAACAGATACCTGTTTTACCTGCACGGCCGGTACGTCCGCTACGGTGTGTGTACACTTCCATATCATCAGGCAATTCAAAATTGATAACATGGGTAATACCATCCACATCAATACCACGTGCAGCCACATCGGTTGCAATTAATAACTGTAAATTTTTACTGCGGAAACGGCCCATCACTTTATCACGTTGTTGTTGCGATAAGTCGCCATGCAATGCTTCGATCTCGTAACCAGATTTTGCCAAACGCTCAGAAACTTCCTGTGCATCTGCCTTGGTACGGGTAAAGATGATACCATACATGCCGGGGTTAAAATCAATCAGGCGCTTTAATGCTTCGTAACGCTGGCTGGCAGGCACTACAAAAAACTGGTGATCAATATTTACATTACCGCTGTTCTTTTTACCCACAGTAACTTCTTTGGGTGTTTCCATGTAGTTTCTGCTGATGGCCCTAACTTCCGGCGGCATGGTAGCACTGAATAACCAGGTGCTTTCCCTGTTGATGGTATTCTTCAATACAAAATCAATATCATCTCTAAAGCCCATATTCAGCATTTCATCGGCTTCATCCAATACTACGTATTTTACTTTTTGCAGGTCAATTGCTTTGCGTTCGATGAGATCAATTAAACGGCCCGGTGTTGCCACAACAATGTGTACGCCTCTTTTCAGGTTGCGTATCTGCATCATGATGGATGCACCGCCATACACCGCTTCGGTAAAAATATTTTTGCTGTGCTTTTTATAGGTTTCCAGGTCGTTGGTGATCTGCAAACACAGTTCACGTGTTGGGCAAACAATCAATGCCTGCGGATGGCGCTGGTTGCCATCAATTAATTGTAATAAGGGTAAACCAAAAGCAGCGGTTTTACCGGTACCGGTTTGTGCCAGGCCAATAAAATCGGTGGTGCCCGATAATAAAACCGGGATGGCTTTTACCTGTATTTCTGTAGGTGTTTCAAATCCAAGGTCGGTAACAGATTGTACCAACTGTTCGTTCAGGCCTA
>JAOAUI010000067.1 GCA_030157685.1 Ferruginibacter sp.
GTCATACTATTCAATTTACTACCTTTCAGCAAATTTATGTGTAATGGATAACTTATTACAAATGCGCAACTATTTTTATAGCGGCATTACCAAACCTTATGCTTTTAGAAAAGAGCAGTTAAAAAAACTGCAGCAGGCTGTAAAAAAATATGAACAGCCGTTGCACGACGCTTTATTTACTGATCTGAAGAAAAGCCCTGAAGAATGCTGGGTTACCGAAACAGGTTTTTTGCAGTCGGAAATAAGCAATATTTTAAAACATTTAAAGGGCTGGATGGAGCCTGAAATGGTATCCACCAACCTGCTCAACCTGCCATCGAAAAGTTTTGTATTGCAGGAGCCCTTAGGTGTTGTGCTGATCATCAGCCCCTGGAACTATCCTTTTCAATTATTAATGACTCCACTGGCGGGAGCCATGGCTGCAGGTAATTGTATTGTATTAAAATCATCTGAATTTGCACCGGCAACATCTGCCATCATGAAGCAGATGATAGAAGAAACCTTTGATAAGAATTATATTCAGTTTGTAGAAGGAGATGGCGCTGCGGTGATACCGGAGATGATGAACAATTTTACTTTTGACCATGTTTTTTATACCGGCAGTACGGCGGTGGGTAAAATCATTTATAAGATGGCCGCCGAAAGATTGGTGCCGGTTACTTTGGAACTGGGTGGTAAAAGCCCCTGCATTGTGGAGGAAGATGCTAATATTAAAATTGCAGCCAAACGTATTGCCATGACCAAATTCAGCAATGCAGGGCAAATGTGTGTGGCACCCGATTATGTGCTGGTGCATGAAAGTAGGAAAGAAGAACTGATTGCCGGTTTAAAAAATTCGATACAGAATTTCTTCGGCGATAAGCCGGAAGACAGTTACAATTATGGCAAGATCATCAACGAACGACAGTTTGACCGCCTGGTAAAATATTTACAGCAGGGGCAAATTCTTCATGGAGGCAGAACGGATAAAGAAAAACTTTTTATTGAGCCAACTGTTATTACAAATGTAAGTCTGGATGCAGATATCATGAAGGATGAAATATTTGGCCCCATTCTTCCTGTTATTTCTTTCAACAGCAAAGCAGAAGCATTGAAAATAATTGCGCAAAATAAAAACCCTTTGGCTTTTTATGTGTTTACATCAAGCAGTGCAAAGGACAAGGATTGGCTTAACAGCGTGGCTTTTGGTGGTGGCTGTGTAAACAATGCTAGCTGGCACTTAACCAACCACAATTTACCCTTTGGTGGCAGGGGTTTCAGCGGCAGCGGGCAATACCATGGTAAGTATTCTTTTGAAACCTTCAGCCATAAAAAAGCGGTGATGAAAACCCCAACCTGGTTTGACCCTGCAATAAAGTATCCGCCGTTTAAAGGAAAAATGAAGTTGTTTAAAATGGTAATAAAGTAAAACGCTTGCAAACGAAAAAAAGACACAGCCGCCTAAAGAAAGCTTTCATTGTAGTATTGTTATTAATGATTGCTTTTTGGAGTTATGTAGAAATAGTAAATAGAAATTCAATCAATATGACAACCAGACAGAAATTTTTAAAAGCAGTTTATCCGATGTGGATGTGGTTTGCAGGAAAGAAAGGAATGAACACTAAAAATCTTTCCAGTGAGAAAATGATACCTGCTGTTTCATTTTATTCTTTAAAAGATACTGCCATTGATGGTACCGCTCTTGATTTTGAAAAATTGAAAGGCAAAAAAGTGATGCTGGTGAATACCGCATCAGACTGTGGCTATACCGGCCAGTACGATGACCTGCAAAAACTGAGTGAGCAGTATAAAGACAAACTGGTGGTGATTGGTTTTCCGGCAAATGACTTTAAAGAACAGGAAAAAGGAAGCGATGAAGAAATAGCTTCCTTTTGTAAAAAGAATTTCGGTGTAAGCTTTCCATTGATGAAAAAAAGCAGCGTAATTAAAGGAGCCAATCAAAGTAAAATATTTGAATGGCTTACCGACTCCACCAAAAACGGCTGGAACAACCAGCAACCTTCCTGGAATTTTTGTAAGTTTATAGTAGATGAGCAGGGCAGGCTTACCAATTTCTTTGGATCAACCATTGAGCCTTTAGGCGAAGAAGTAAAAGCCGCATTAAACCAGTAAAATTATTTTATGTTCGAGCAAAGAGATTTCAGTTTCATTTACAGATATTTTACCGGCGAAAAACAGGAAAGCCTGTTGTTTTTGATCGTTGGTATTGTGGCGGTTTTGCTTGCTGTTGTATTTTGGTTCTTCATAAAAAGTAATCCGAATTTTTTTAAAGGCGCCGCCATTCCTTTACTGGCTATTGGCTTAATTCAAATGATAGTTGGTTATTCTGTTTATTCCCGAACTGATAAGCAAAGAAAAGATATAGCATACAATATAGGCATGGAGCCGGTTAACTATGTTAAACAAACAGAACTTCCACGGATGAAAACCGTAATGAAGAATTTTATTGTTTACCGCTGGGTAGAAATTGCATTCATCATTGCCGGGCTTGTTTTGATTTTTCTTTTCAGGTTACATGCAGATAAATCATTTTGGTATGGCTTTGGAATAGCGCTGGCTATACAGGCTGTAATTATGCTGGGCGCCGATTATTTCGCAGAGAAAAGAGGAGAAATATATACTGATGAATTAAATAAGATAACTACAAATTAAATGGGGCACTTCTCATGATAATTGATCAACTCAATTGGCGTTTTCTCAAACTGGTAACCGGCGTACTTAATATTAATTTCATCCAGCACTGCATCAATTTCCTCAACAGTATTAAGTGTAACTAATTTTAAGCGGTAATCTTTTATACCGGGTAATCCTTTTAAATAATTGGTATAATGCCTGCGCATTTCAAAAATACCAACCTTGGGCCCCTTCCATTCAAAAGATTTATGTAAGTGCTTTTTACAAACTGCCACACGGTCTTCAATAGTTGGTGACGGTAAATGCTTCCCGGTTTTTAAAAAGTGTTTTATCTCATTAAATATCCACGGATAGCCAATGGCAGCACGGCCAATCATAATACCATCTATGCCATATTTATTTTTGTATTCCAGTGCTTTCTCCGGGCTGTCAATATCACCATTACCAAAAATGGGCATGGTTATCCTGGGGTTGTTTTTCACTTTTCCAATCAGTTCCCAATCGGCCTGGCCTTTGTACATCTGTGTTCTTGTACGGCCATGAATGGCCAAAGCTTTTATGCCAACATCCTGCAGTCGCTCGGCAACTTCTTCAATATTTTTTGTGTTGTCATCCCAACCCAATCTTGTTTTTACAGTAACCGGCAGTGAAGTTGATTTTACCACCGCACTGGTAAGCCGCACCATCAGGTCAATATCTTTTAACACCCCGGCGCCGGCACCTTTGAGTGCAACTTTTTTTACAGGGCAGCCAAAATTAATATCCAGCAGATCGGGATTGGTAACATCCACAATTTTTGCTGCCAGCGACAGGCTTTCTTCATCGCCACCAAATATCTGTATGCCTACCGGTTTTTCGTAATCAAAGATGTCGAGCTTCTGGCGGCTTTTAATAGCGTCACGTATCAATCCTTCGCTGCTGATGAATTCGGTGTACATCAGGTCGGCACCATGGTCTTTACAAACGGCACGGAACGGAGGGTCGCTTACATCCTCCATAGGAGCAAGCAAGAGTGGGAAATCCGGTAATTGTATAGGTCCTATATTCGGCATTTTATTTTTTAAACATTTAATGAAATCTTTATTTGCAATTTGTACATCGTACTAATTGCAAATATCAGTTAGAATTATGTCGATTGCAGGCTTTTAGTATTATGTTTTGGCTAATCGGCATTACTCATTGTATATTGCGAGGGCAAATTTACAACTAATAGGCTTAGCTATGGAATACAGGAGCGTAAAAGGTATGACAGGATGGGGGCAACTGGGCATTTTATTGATTTTTTTAGGAGCAGGATTCATGCTGGCTGGCGGCGTTCAGTATATTATAGGCTTGCAGCTTATTCCTTCGGGCCTGCCGTTTGATAAGCAAATTGAAGCTATTGGCATAGCAATGATGAAATCCGAAAATATTGGTGCTGCCAGGCTAGCCCAGGTTTTAGGCACCCTTTTTCTTTTTTTTGTACCCGCCGTATTATTTATGCTGGTATGCCACGGAAAAAATAAATTCTGGCTGGGCTTTAATAAACATATCAATGGCTGGCAGATCATCCTGGGTTTCTTTCTTATTTTTTTAGCCAACATAATTGCCAATCCACTGGCCGAATTAAGTAAAATGCTTTTGGTGAATTTTCCAAAACTGAATGCCCTGGGAATGAGTATGGAAGCAGAATATACCAAACAGGTAATGGCATTAAGCAATTTAAATAGCTGGGGCGAATTTTTAATGGCCATCGTCATCATGGCTTTTTTTCCGGCTTTTTTTGAAGAAATATTTTTTCGTGGAGCCCTGCAGAACTTACTGGTACGCTGGTGGAAGAAGCCTTTGTTAGCTATATTGGCCGCTTCATTGCTCTTCAGTCTCATTCATATGTCGGTGTTTCTTTTTTTAAGCAGGGCTGTACTTGGTTTTGTTTTGGGGCTGATGTATGAGCGGAGCAAAAACCTGTGGGTAAACATCATTGCTCATTTTTTAAATAACACAGTGGCCGTAATTCAATTGTTCTGGATATCTACCCATAAACAAAAGGTAGAAGTAGATAAATTAGACCCCGATGTGCCCTGGTGGGCTGCATTGATAGCACTGTCCATTACCATCGGTTTGTTTTTGCTGTTTGAAAAAGTATCGGCTAAAAACAAAACACAAATTGCTTTTGAAGAACAGAACCTGCTGGAGCAAAGTGATATACTGCATCCATTTCCCGAAAATAAAAACCTATAGTATTGGCATTTAATTTTCAAACATTTAAAACCCGGGCCTTAACTGCATTGCTTTTTGTGGTAGTAATGCTTACGGGCCTGTTCTGGAATTTCTGGAGCTTTTTGATATTGTTTACAGTGATACATTTTGGGTGCTGGTATGAGTTTGTGAAACTGATGAAGAAAATTTATACTGAGAGGTATTTGGGATATTGTTTGTTTGGGTTGATTTATATAACGATGCCGGTTTTATTGCTGATAAGCTTAAGAATGCAAATAATTGATGAAAATTTTGTTGGTAACAATGGAGAAGGATTTATGATGGGGATTAGTTTAGATGGGTCATATATTTTACCATGTGCTATTATGTTCTCAATCTGGATCAATGATACTATGGCTTACCTTGTTGGTTCTTTTATTGGCAAAACACCTCTCACCAAAATTTCTCCTAAGAAAACCTTGGAAGGAACAATCGGTGGGGCTCTCCTTTGTGTCGTAACAATTGCACTGCTTGGTTATTATGTTCCTGTTGCAAAAGTTTTTTCTGTGCAACATTGGATTGCAATTCCTGCCATCTGCGCCATCTTTGGTACCTTTGGCGATCTTTTAGAAAGTAAAATAAAACGCATGGCCGATGTAAAAGACAGTGGTAGTTTTATGCCAGGCCACGGTGGTTTTTTAGACAGGTTCGATTCTTTGCTGGTTGCTGTACCTTTTGTATGGCTCTATATAAAATTGTTTGTTTAATCAATAAACTTTCATGTATGAAAAATTACATGCTTCTTTTTTTTGCATTCATTTTTTTTGCCTGCAACAACAGCCAGAAAAAATCAGACAGTACAAATAAAACAGACAGCGCTTCAGCAACGCTTCAGCCAGACGAATCAACAACTGCAACATCTACTTTTAAAATACTGTCATTTGATAAGAACGGCCAAACTTTAAAAGACAGCATAAAAGGTATACTGGTTGATGGCCTCAGCTGGCAGGATGCAGAAGGAGAGCACAGGGTTTTATTTACAGCAATTCCCGTAGAGATGAATAAAAGCGGCCAGCAGGCTGGCGCTGTTTATGCATATTGTTTTATTAAGAACGCAACAGGCTGGAAGAAGAAATGGGAAGTAAAAGACAGAATTGATGCCTGTGAGGTAGATGCCACCTGCGAATTTTTACCCAATTCATTTACCGTTACTGATAATGATGCCAATAATTTAGGAGAAGTTTGTTTTTTATACAAACTCAGTTGCAAGGGTGATGTAAGCCCCGATGAAAAAAAGCTCATCATGTACGAGGGTGTAAATAAATACGCCATTCGTGGCTCCACCATTCTTCAGTTTGAAGGTGGTAAAGAAGGTGGCGATAAAAAGATTGACGCTTCATTTACAAAAGCTGCCAAACCCCTGCTTGATTTTGCCAACAGCCAGTGGGATAAATTTGGAACAACAAAGTATTAAGCCTCTAAACCCTAAACCTCTAAACTCCTAAACCCTAACTCCTAACCCATAACTCTTTATATTTGCAGATTAAATTAAAAACATGACCATTCACCGGGAAGGATATAAAAGCATCGCCATCGGCACTTTAATTTTTGGAGCAATTAACCTGGCGGTATTTTATTTTTTGAGCGCCTCATTCATGTGGCTTTGTGCCATTATCTTTTTTCTCACACTTGGTGTACTCCTTTTCCTGGTATCTTTTTTCCGGGTTCCAAACCGCCAGCTTACTATCAGCGAAAATGCCATTGTTGCACCTGCCGATGGAAAAGTGGTAGTGATTGAAGAAACGACCGACGTAGAGTATTTTAAAGACAGGAGGTTACAGGTTTCCATTTTCATGAGTCCGGCCAATGTACATGTAAACCGCAACCCTATTGATGGTGATGTGGTGTACAATCAGTACCACAAAGGTAAATACCTGGTTGCATGGCATCCCAAATCATCTACCGATAATGAGCGCCATTCTGTGGTTATAAGAAAAGGAAATACAGAGATACTGGTAAAGCAAATTGCCGGTGCTCTTGCAAAACGTATTGTAAATTATTTGCAGGTGGGGCAAAAGGTTAAACAAACCGAAGAAATGGGCTTTATTAAGTTTGGAAGCCGGGTAGACCTGCTTTTACC
>JAOAUI010000068.1 GCA_030157685.1 Ferruginibacter sp.
AGTGATCATGGATCGGTAAGCAGGGGCGTTTGCCAGGTAGATGATGAGTATAACCTGATCAGCATTAAAGAAAGAACAAAAATTTATAAGGAAGATGGTGTTATAACTTATGAAGATGAAACGGGTAAGCATACCGTACTTTCCGATTCAAGTGTATCTATGAATTTCTGGTGCTTTCACCAAAGTTTATTTGATACAACAGAACAGCTGTTCCTGGATTTTGTAAAAGCAAATACCGAAAATATTAAGGCCGAATTCTTTATACCCATCATTGCCGAAGATTTTATGGATAACCAGGGCGGGCATATCAGCGTTATTCCTACTTCCTCACAATGGTTTGGTGTAACGTATAAAGAAGATGCACCGGTGGTGAAAGCCAGTGTAGATAAGCTGGTTGCTGATGAAGTATACCCGGCTTCGCTCTGGCAATAAGTAAACCTACATGCATAAAAAAAGCTGTTGAAGAATCAACAGCTTTTTTTTATTTGTTTTCCCGGGTTATTAGTTTCCAACAACCATAAATACAAAGTCTTCCATTTTCTTCACCTGCTGCTCTCTCTCCAATCCTTTTAAGCCTGTATTGTTGGGTAATTTTATGCTTACTGTATCGCCTTTTTCTTTTAGGGCATCCAGTAATTTGTAAATATTTTTAGATTTTGCAGCAAATACAACGCCGTCTGCTGTTGAATTCTTGGATGTAATGATGCCGATAACTTCACCACGCTTATTCAATACCGGCCCGCCACTGTTACCGGGGTTTACCGATACCGAAACCTGGTATGCAGTAGAGTCGCCTTCGTTACCCGATTTGGCACTTACATATCCTTCGCCATACACAATTTCATTACGTGGATAGCCCATCGTAAATATCTGCTCGCCCAGGTTGGAATTGGTTTTATTAATTGAATAAGGAAGGTTATACACAGTTTTAAAAGCAGTATCATTGATCTTTAAAATAGCCAGGTCTGTATTCTGATCAGCATAAATGGTTTGAGCAGTAAAATATTCGCCTTTGTTGTTTTCAACATAAATTGTCTTCAATCTATTTACTACGTGTGCATTAGTAACTATATAACCTTTACCATCAATTAAAAAACCGGTAGCTCTGTAATCGGGACTGGGGTTTTTTTGAATAACCGGATTGTCTTTAATAGAGCTTTTAATTGTAGCGACATCTTTTTCTGTTTTTTTGATCTTGGCCATTAAATCAGTGATATCACCCTTCCCTACTTTATTATTATATGTACTAATTGATGCTGTTGTAACAATAGAAACCAACCCGGCAATAGAAGCCGCTACCGCAATATTGCGTTTGTATTTCTTCCAAAGGAAAACAACTTTGGCTTTACCGGTCAATTGTTTTTTGCTGATAACACCTTCCTCGGTCAGTTTATTTTCAACTTCATATAAGCTGTGTTTAAAGGCTTTAATATTGGCCTGCTTATCCAGTTCATTAAATAAAAAGGTATGCTCAACCACCAGCTGGTCAATTTCGGGGTTCTTTTTACGAATCTCTTCGAAAAAAGTTTTTTCCTGTGCTGTCATTTCGCCCTTCAGGTAACGCTCAACTGTTTCTATCAATAATAATTCATCCATGTTAATTCCCGTTTTTATATTGTGCAAAA
>JAOAUI010000069.1 GCA_030157685.1 Ferruginibacter sp.
AACGATTCAACAATCTTTAACCGCTGAGGCGCTTTAAATGCCGACAATCTTTTTTTACACCAGGTTAAAACATCTTCCACGTCAAGTTTTGCACCATCATTTAATACAACTTCTGCTTCAATAATTTGTCCCAGTAAGGGGTGTGGACTGCTGCTGATACGTGCCTGCTTTATTTCTGGTATCATTTCAAGTACAGCTTCCACTTCCTCCGGAAAAACTTTTAAACCCGAAATATTGATAACCGATTTTGAACGCCCTTCAATCTTTATTAATCCATCATCGGTTTTAGAAGCATGATCAGCTGTTAAAAAGTAACCGTTTTGCAAAACATCTTTACTTAATGTGGGTGGTAAAAGGTAAGCGTCAAACATGCCTGGTCCTTTAATACCCAAATTTCCAATGCTGCCATCTGGTAGCGGGTTATTATTTTCATCCAGTATATCAACTGCGTAGCCCGGTTGTGCATAGCCAACGGCTTCGGGGTGTTCGGCCGATTTGGTAAAATTTAAAATGGGTAAACCAATTTCAATAATGCCATAAGCCTGGCTTACATCCAGTTTAAATCTTTCTTTAAATGCTTTGCAAACATCCAAAGCAATAGCTGCAGATGTGGAGATCACTTTTTTAAGCGAAGGCATTTGTTCTGTTCCTGTATCATTTGCCAGCAACCTTATTTGCACAGGCGATGCATACAACAAAGTGCCTTTATGTTGATTGGTAATTTCAATAATATTTTTTGCAAGGAAATCTTTGGCAACTGCAATGGCAGTTCCAAATCTTACATATAAAATAATGGATACCATAAAGTGATAAGCCATGGGTAATACCCAAATAACGGTATCGCCAGGCCCAAGTTCTAATCCTTTATTGGCACCTTCTATTCTATCCAAAACCGATTGATGAGAAACAATTACACCCTTTGATTTTCCGGTAGTGCCCGAAGTGAATCTTATAAATGCAGGTTGGTTAACAAAAGGAGCAAATGCAACAGATTCATCAATACCCGTGAATCCAAAACGGAAAGATCCATTCTTCACGGGAATCACTGTATCAACAGCATCCAAAGGTTGTCCTGCTGTTCTGTCATCTATTATTGCATGCAGTTTTGCATCCCGCAAAATATCATCGATCTCTGCTTTTTTTAGTAGCGGTGACATGGGCATTACCGCAGCGCCGGTTCCAACAGCAGCAAAAATGCCAATAATAAAATGTCGGCCGTTTGCGGCCATCACGCCAATTCCCATACCTTCTTTAATGCCCAGTTGCATTAATTGTAGCCGCAACTCTTCTGTTTCTGTAAAAAGTTCCTGAAAACTGATCATGCCCAGGTCATCATAAACCGCAGGATTATCGGGCCATTTAACGGCGGCGGCTTTCAAAATTTCATAAACAGGCCATGTTTTCATCCTGCAAAAATACTTATAATTGCCCGTTTTGAATCTGCCTGATGGCATCACTTAGAGAAAGATTTTGTGCAGCAGCAGCGGCCATACAACCGGCAGCATAACCGGTTTGCAAGCAAATACCCATCACACGGGCACTGGCAATGGCACCATCTGTTGCAGAAATATTGCGGCCGGCAAAAAATAAATTATCAATACTGTTTGATTGTAAGCAACCGGC
>JAOAUI010000070.1 GCA_030157685.1 Ferruginibacter sp.
GTTCAGTGCTTGCAATTGTTGTTGCTTTCACCGTACATCAATCTGCCCGGTCTCAGTCATTAAGCATCAACACCAGCGGCAATCCCGCCAATGCCAGTTCTATTCTGGATGTAGAAAGTACCGACAAGGGAATGCTGATTCCACGCATGAATAAAACACAAAAAAATTCGATTGCTGCGCCGGCAACGGGTTTATTGGTTTTTCAAAATGCACCCGATAGTATTGGGTTTCATTACTACAATGGAACTGTATGGATATGGCTGCCCGGCAGTAATAATGTAGACACCATCGCCTGGAAAACAAGCGGCAATACCGGTACCATTGCTACCAATAATTTTATTGGCACCAGGGATAATGTGGCCTTAAGCTTCCGTCAAAACAATACCTGGCTGGGCCGGTGGAACAGCATCTCCGATAATTATTTCATTGGCGACAGTTCCGGCAGTTTCATAAGTTCCGGCATCAGCAATACAGGCTACGGAGCCAAAACATTATTTGCAAATACTTCGGCCTTTGCCAATGTTGCAATAGGAAACTATGCTTTGCAAAACAACACAAGCGGCAGCCGCAACACGGCAGTGGGAGATTCTGCACTTTTTGTGCAATCATACAATCCCGGAGGAAATTATCTAAGTGATAATACCGCAATTGGCAATAAGGCTATGTTTTATAACCAGCCAGTATCCACCGGTTCGGGTGTAAAAAATGTGGCTATGGGTAATGAAGCAATGTATTTAAATACTACCGGTTCAGAAAATGTTGCAATAGGCGTGAGTGCTTTAAGGGAAAATACAACGGGTGCCGGAAATACTGCTGTAGGACGAAGTGCAAACAGGCTTTCAAAAACCGGCACTGCCAACAGTTATTTTGGTTATTCAAGCGGTTATGCCGATTCAACAGGGTCGTACAATACCGGGTTGGGTAGTTATGCATTGCTAAATCATCAAACCGGCGACAGGAATACTGCCGTTGGTTACGGAGCAATAGGAAACGATTCAAGTGGCAGTTACAATACTGCTATAGGTATGTATGCAGGCTACAACCTGGATACCGCAAATCTTACAACCTCCCTGGGGTATGCAGCTGGTTACTACAATAAGAGAGACTATAATACCGCCTTGGGCGCCTATGCCGGTTTTCAAAAATCACGTTCTTCTGTCAACCTTACCCAGGGCATTGAAAATACCATGATCGGATATGCTGCAGCTACCGGCAACGCTTTTGGAAGCCAGAATACAATTATTGGTTTTAAAGCCATGTCAATTTTTGAGCCCAACACTTCGTTTTCCGGCACCGCACCATCACGCAATGTAGCCGTTGGCGATTCAGCACTTAAAGCAAACCGCGGCAACGATAATGTAGGCATAGGTTACCGGGCGCTTTCAAATACAAACAATGTTGGTATGGATAGGCATGTGGCGGTCGGCAGCAGGGCTTTGATGAATACAACGGCAACCTTTCCCAATACTGCCATTGGGTACTCCAGTATGGATAGTGCTACAACAGCCACCGGTAATACTGCTGCAGGAAGTTATTCGCTTACTGCTATGAAGACAGGCGCAAATAATACTGCAGTGGGTAACTCAGCTATGTTTGAAGCTGTAGGCACAGGTACTAATTTACAAAACAATACGGCGGTAGGAAGGGATGCATTAAGAGTAACCCGTTATTTCGGCAACACGGCAGTTGGCAGCCTTGCTTTAAGCAACGATACTGCCGGATTATACAACACGGCTGTAGGTTATGAGTCAATGGTAGGTAACCGCTCAGGCAACAACAATTCATCAATGGGGCACTTGTCGTTGTTTATTAATGAAACAGGGAGTAATAATACGGCTATAGGAAAAAATGCATTGCTTGGCAATGTGAGTGGTTCAGGAAATACTGCACTTGGCTATAATGCCAATGTTAGTACGGCCAGTTTAACCAATGCCGCAGCCATTGGTGCAAACGCATATGTTACCAGCAGCAACAGTTTGGTTTTAGGAAGTGTTACCGGAGCAAACGGAGCAACCTCCAGTACTAATGTGGGTATTGGTACTACCACCCCAAGGGCCAGGCTACATGTGGTAAAGGATGGCGAAGTGGGTGGTGGCCTTATCCAGACTTTTTCGGCCGCCGTAATAGAAAATAATGCCAATACCAATTATTTACAACTGTTGAACCCGGTTACCGGAGATGCCGGCCTTATTTCGGGTACCTCTGCAACTACCGTTAGAAGTGGCTTACTTTTTTATGCAGATAGTTCACTAGGTTTATTAAGTGGTGGCGGTATAACAAGAGTGTCGGTTGAAAATAATGGATTTGTTGGGGTAAGAACCACTACGGCATTGAGTTATGTTGATGTAAATGGCTCAGTCGGTATGGCCGGAACTACTACCACACTTGATCTTACCCTGAATGAATTTCATCACACCGTTGTTATTTTAAGTACAACCGCAGTAGGTGCCGGTGATATTACATTGCCAACTGCCAGCAGCTGCCCCAGGAGGGAATATGTAATTGTAAACCAAACAGCGGTAAACAAAACCATTTCCAGTTATGATAGTTTTACAGGAGCTGCCTCAACCGTTATTCCGGCAACTTCAAGCATTACCCTTCAGTCAATTGGAGGCCTTTGGTACCGAACAAAATAATTTAAAATTGAATTTTCGGACGATGGTTTTGAGTTTATTTCCGGCAAAGAGAAAAAGGGTTTGTTATAGTTAATAAATAATTATTTATCAAACTATTAGCGGTTAAAAAAAATTGCCTAATTTAACAGCTTCTTACCCCTGCCAAAACCCAATTCCCGCAAAAACTATCCAATTCCCTTGTAAAGTCAACTATTTAATTTATTTAAAAATTTATCAATCTTAGTATGCCTAAACTTTTACGTTTGGTACTTGCCATTACCATTGCAACTACTTTACATTTTACTGCTGCCTCACAATCTTTAAGTATTAATACAACCGGAGCTACTGCCGATCCCAGTGCCATACTTGATGTTACCAGTACAGACAAGGGTATGCTGATACCACGTATGGATAAAACCCAGAAAAATGCCATCGCCACACCGGCTAATGGTTTACTTGTTTTTCAAACCGGGCCCGATAGTATCGGCTTTCATTATTATGACTTGCCCAACGCAGTATGGGTTTATATCAATACCAATGGCTTTGCCAATGACAGCACAGCCTGGAAACTTACCGGAAATAACAATGTGGCCGATACCAGTTTTTTGGGAAGCATCAATAATAAGTCCCTAAAGTTCAGGTACAACAATATTGCTTCCGGCCAAATAAATGATACAACCACTTATTTTGGATACAAAGCTGGTTTATCAAACCCAACAAGGGTTCATAATATTGGCATAGGTTCCAGCGCCCTTCAAAATAATACCACAACACATAATATAGCCATTGGCGATAGCGCCCTATACGGTAATTTGGCAGGTGGTGTTACCGCAATTGGTTACCTCGCTTTAAAATCCAATGCCGGTTTTGATAATATAGCTATTGGTTACAGCGCATTAGACAGCAATACAGCAGGAGGTGGTAATATTGGTATAGGTAATTTTGCGCTTCGGTCAAATAAAACCACTTCCCGCAATACTGCAGTAGGTTCGTATGCGATGTACGACAATAAAGCAAGCTTCGGAACTGCAGTAGGCGAATTTGCCCTTACTTCAAATACTACCGGAAGTTCAAATACAGTTGTAGGCTCCAACGCACTTGTTTCAAATACTACTGGTGCTGCCAATACTTCTATTGGTACCAACACGATGTTTTACAGTATTACCGGCGGAAGTAATACAGTTGTAGGTTACCAGGCAATGTTAAATAACGATAGCTCAAGCGGTAATACAGCTATAGGCAGGCAAGCCATGCTTTCGCATAGAGGTTTAAATGGAAATAATACAGCCGTTGGTTTGGAAGCCATGCAATTTGATAGCGCCGGATATACCAATGTTGCTGTTGGCTGGAGGGCACTTCGTAATCATAAAGTTGGAGGAGATAATGTGGCTATAGGTGTAGGCGCCCTGGAATTAGATAGCGCCGGTAATAATAATACTGCTGTAGGCAGGTCATCGCAATTTTTTCACAAAAGAGGAAGTTGGAATACTTCAATAGGCATTGGTTCAGCCCAATCGGGAGACAGCACTTATGAAGTAACTGCACTGGGTGCCCAGTCGGCTCATTTTAACAAAGTACCTTATACCACAGCAGTAGGTACCAATGCTTTATTACTCAATAACTATTACACAAATGGCGACCCAGGAGAGGGTAAAGAAAATACGGCAGTGGGCCAATTGGCTTTGTCTTCAAATACCATTGGTACAAAAAATACCGCAGTGGGATATCATGCACTTAATTCCTACGGTGGTAGTTACTACGCCTTTTCAACAAATCGCAATACGGCTGTAGGAGACAGTGCGGCTACTGCAACTATTGGCCAGGATAATGTGGCAGTAGGCAATATGGCACTAACCAAGAATTTTGGAGGCAGCGATCATGTTGCCGTTGGCAGCAGGGCTTTGGCAAACACAACTGCCACCTATCCAAACACTGCCGTAGGTTACTCAAGCCAGGACAGTAATACCGTTTCAGGTGCAAATACTTCTATGGGCAGTTTTGCTTTAATGAGCAACAAAATAGGTTACAATAATACAGCCATCGGTAATGCTGCTATGATGGAAGCGGTAAATCCATCTGCAATCAACTACATGTTTGATAACACAGCTGTAGGCAATGATGCCTTACGCTTTGCCCGCTATTCTGGCCAAACAGCTATAGGCTCCGGTGCTTTAAGAAATGATACGGCTGGTATTTATAACACGGCTGTAGGTTATTTAGCCATGTACGAAAATAAGACCGGTACCGTAAACACAGCCATTGGTACCAGTGCTCTGCGTTTAGATACCAGCGGCTCGGGTAATGTGGCGGTAGGAGTTAATGCACTGTACAATCACCGCACCGGAAATAATAATGTTGCCATGGGCTACAATGCGCTTTTAAACAGCAGGGATGGAGGAGCAAATACCGCTATTGGTAATTACGCCATGGTTAATCATAAAACCAACGGGCTTAATACAGCAGTCGGGTATGAAACGATGGAATTCGATACTTCCGGTAGTCTTAATACTGCCATGGGCTGGCGCTCTTTACGTTATGTAAAAAATGGTTTTGAAAATGTTGCCTTAGGTGTAGGCGCTATAGAATTCAGTGATTCATCTTTCCGTAATACAGTAGTTGGCCGCTATGCGATGTTTGCAATTGGAGGAACGGATAACACCGTTATGGGATACCGGGCCATGGGTGATGGAATTGGGGTACCTACTACAAACCTGTATACCAGCGGAGTAACTTCCTTGGGAGCATATTCAGGTTATAGGAATACAGGTGCACAAAATACTTTTGTGGGATTTAATGCCGGCTATGGTGCCGGAGCAGATTCTTTAAAAGGTATTGAAAATACCGGTTTGGGTACCAACACACTAACTTTTACCACAACAGGCCGTACCAACACTGCTGTTGGTTATGGCTCTTTATACAACAACAGCACCGGCAGCGGTAATATTGGTGTAGGTACACGAACATTGCTTAACAATACAACTGCCGATTATAATGTGGCTATTGGCGATAGTTCTTTATTTAACAATAATGGTAGCGGCAATGTGGCCATAGGTGCTTTTACCATGCGTGATAATGGTAGTGGTAGCAATAATGCTGCATTAGGTTATTTTGCCTTAAATGCAAACACTATCGGTCAGGGAAATGCAGCCATGGGATGGAACGCCATGCTTGCAAACCAGGGTGGTAACTGGAACACATCATTAGGTTCTTATGCACTCAACGCTAATATAAATTCAGATGGTAATACTGCTATAGGCCATCGGTCTTTAGATTTAAATACTGCCGGTATAGATAATGTGGGAGTAGGATTTTATAGCCTCAAAAATAACAACGGCAGCGGCAATACAGGTTTAGGTACCTACGCTGGCCAAAGTAATACCACGGGAACAAATAATACTACAGTTGGCTATTTTAGTGATATTGCAGGAGTACGTACCAATGCAACTGCTATTGGATACAGGGCCGTTGTTGCACAGGATAACTCACTGGTGCTGGGAAGTATCAATGGCATAAATGGTGCTACTGCTGATACAAGGATTGGTATTGGAACAACTGCTCCAACACAGAAATTACATGTACTTGCACCATCCATTATCAGAAACGCAGGCCTTTTTGAAAGCTCGAGCAACATTGACCATACTAATAATGGCGCAACTATTTATGCAAACAATACTTACGCAGGTACTATTGATGTTGCTGCTGTAAAAGGCAGAGTAACCGCAACAACCAGGGGCTATGGTATAGGCGGCTATTTTCAGGGAGGTTATGTTGGTGTTTGGGCAAATGTAGATAATACTAATCCAGGCACCGGTACATTTAATACCTGGGGAGTTTATAGTACCGCTTTTCAAACAACAACCGCCACAAACTATGGGACGTTAGGCGCTGCCAGTGGCGGCGCCGCTTCTAATATAGGTGCTTATGGTAGCGCCACTGGTCCCTCAACCATCAATTATGGTATTTATGGCTCTGCTTCGGGTGCCACAACTAACTGGGGAGGATATTTTGCCGGGAATGTTTTTACAACAGGTGCTTATTTCCCTTCTGATGAGAAACTGAAATCAAATATCAGAAACTATGATGCAAGTGCTTTATCAAAAATCATGTCGTTGCAAACCAAGTCTTACAATTATGATGTTGCAAAGTATAAATACATGAATTTACCTGACGGTGATCAATTTGGATTTTTGGCTCAGGAACTGGAAAAGGTGTTTCCACAGCTTGTTACAAAGGCTATACAACCGGCAGAATATGAACAAGGAAGTAAGAACGGTAAAAAGCTGAGTGATGAAGTACAGTTTAAAGCGGTTAATTATACCGGCCTTATTCCGGTATTAACCAAGGCCGTTCAGGAGCAACAGCAAATCATCGATAAACAACAAAAGGCAATTGATGATTTATTAAAAAGAGTTGAAAAACTGGAACAGAGATAATTTATAAAAACAAAAAATATCACCCAAAATGGGGATATAAATTAAATAAAAACAGTTTACTTTTATACAACCAACAATATGAAGGTTATGAGAAAAATAATTATGGCCATTGCGGTTTTTATGGCTGCCAAAGCCAATGCCCAGCAAATTGTAAGGGCCAGTGGTAATGTACAAATTGTTACAACTGCCGGAACAAAAACCGTGATAGATGGCGGCGGCATTACTTTTTTAGGCACCAGCAAATGGACAGCTACCGACGATTCCATTTACCTGGTAAAAACAACGGCCACCAATCCCGAGGGCTGGCTGGATTCTACAGCAGCAGGTGCCATGGATGTAACCAGTACCGGCACTGTTTTTTTTCAGGGTACCAACAGGCAGAGTTTTTATGGCCCTACCCGGTTTTACAATATGACTGTACGCAATGCTGTGGGCGATACTTTACTCTCCTCCTGCGAAGTAAGAAATAATTTAAGGCTGGATACGGGCTTTGTTTTTACAGAAACCGGATATGGTAACGATAGCCTGTTGGTAAGCAACCCGGCCATCAATGCCATTTCATCAACCAGTAGCTATACCGAAAGCTGGGTAAATGGAAGACTTAGCCGAACCGGAAATGTAGTGGGCACACCTGCAGCAAATTTTTATTTATTCCCCATAGGAAAAACAGATAGTTTGTATGCACCTATAAAACTGTCGAAAGTAAATGGTACCACTGCCACCTGGACGGCCGAATATACCTATGCCCAACCATTTAACCGTACCAATATTTTTTCTCCTCCTCTGGACCATATTAGCGAAGTGGAGTATTGGGAAGTAACCAGCAACAACCAATTCAGCACCGATGATGATGCTAAGATCAGTTTATCGTGGCGGGGACGAAGCTATGTAAGTGCCACAGCTGCCATCAGGGATAGTTTACTGATTGCACAATATATTAACAGGCCGCCTTTTATCTGGGATGTACCGGGGCTTTGGGCAACCGGTAATACACTGGGTGCCGACAGTCTTTTTGGTTATGTAAACTCTAACTCGCCTACCAATAATTATGAATATACCGAGCGCAGGTTTACCTTGGGTACATTCAGCGAATTTAATGCCCTGCCGGTAAAACTGCTTTACTTTACAGCCATTGCCGATGGCAACAAAGTACGCCTGAACTGGGAAGCTGCAAACGAGCAGGAAACGTTTAAATATGAAATACAGAAATCGCTTAATGCAACTAACTTCAGTTTTTTAAGTTCGGTTAACTCAAGGCAAATGTCTCAATCGGCTTATGTTGATTTTGATAATACTCCGGCACAGGGATGGAATTATTACCGTTTAAAAATTATTGATAAATCGGGCAGTTTCACCTACTCGCCTGTAAGGCCGGTTAAGTTTGAAAAAGGGCTGGAGCAGGTAAGGATATTCCCCGTTCCGGCTTCAACCGTTCTTAACATTCAGTTACCAACATCGTACGTAAACAAAGCGCAACTGCAGGTTTTTGGAGTTGATGGTAAATTTATTTCTTTGCTGAAACCCTCTTCAAACATGGTTGTCCTTAATGTGCAGCCGCTGGCAGCAGCCACCTATTTCTTAATCATTACAAAAGAAGACGGCAGTAAAGAAACCTACCGTTTTGTAAAACAATAATTTAATGTATTAATACACAATATGAAAAAGACAATCATAAAAATTACAACTGCAACAGTTTTTACGGTAATGAGTTTTACCGCCATTGCACAAAATGCAGATAGAAAACCTGCCATTGCCGAATCTGACAAAAGCAGCGCAGAGGATAAGACAGCTGGCACAGTAGCTGCCCCGCAAATTGTAACAGCGCCAAAAGCAATGACTGTAAAAGAGCAGCCAAAGCCTATTGTACCGGGTGGTGAGTTTAAGCCAGTGGATACCAATGTGCCTGTTAAAAACTATGCAAAAACACCGGCAACTGAAAAGGCCGTGGCACCGGTTCAGCCGGTTTTGCAAAAGGAACAGTAATTTAATTTCAACAACCAGAATTAAAAAAAACTTCCGCAGCAGGAAGTTTTTTTAATAACCAAGAAGGTAAATTACCGGTTTGTGGTATTTTTTTCAGTTGTTTTCTATTTAGTTTTGCCGGTGCCATTATCGTTAATATTGTTAATAAATAATTATTCATTAAAGAATTAGCTGCTTAATTAAATTTTATTAACTTACTATTCTTTTTTGTAGCCCCTCTAAACCCAATACCTGCAAAGACATTCCAATTCCTGGAAGACAATTGTTTTTTTAATTAATTTTTATCTGTTTATTATGACAAAATGTTTACGTTTTGTGTTTGCCGTTTGCGTTGCAACCACTTTACATGTTACCGCCAGTGCACAATCATTAAGTATTAACACTACAGGCGCCACCGCCGACCCCAGTGCCATACTGGATGTAACAAGTACAACTAAAGGTATGTTGATACCACGCATGGATAAAACCCAGAAAAATGCCATTGCCACACCGGCCAATGGTTTGCTGGTTTACCAAACCGGACCCGACAGTATTGGATTTCATTACTATGATTTACCAAACACAGTATGGGTTTATATTAATAACAATGGCTTTGCAACAGATACCACTGCCTGGAAACTTAACGGAAACAACAATGTAACCGACACCAGTTTCTTAGGAAGCATCAATAATAAAGCATTAAAATTCAGGGTTTATGATACTACTGCTGGTATAGTAGACAGCACGAGCGGCAACACAGGCCTGGGTTATAAATCATTGAGGGTAAATACAGGCGCAGGCTTCTATGCCAATACAGCTATGGGTTTTGGAGCCGGGCAGGCTCTTAGCAGCGGTGTTTCAAACACAGCCATGGGAAGACACGCACTCGCCTTAACAGGAGTATCTCCACAAAATGTTGCTATTGGCGACAGCGCTATGGGCAGGGCTACCTCAATTGGTGGTACTACAGCCGTAGGTTTTCAGGCACTTAAACAAATAAATGGTGTAGGTTTTTATACTTACAACACTGCTGTCGGTTATTTATCTCAAAGCGGGCCAACCGGTACCATAAATGGACCATTCAGCTATTACAATACTTCAGTTGGTGGTTATGCCATGGCAGATAATATGGCAGGGTACGACAACGTTGCGATAGGAGTCAGTGCTCTTAGATTTAATGACTCCAGCGCAGCCAATACAGCTGTTGGCATAAATGCAATGGCTTATCATAAACGCAGCGGATTTAACAGTAATGTAGCTGTAGGATCATTTGCACTTGAAAATGACAGTATTGGTTTCTGGAATACAGCCATAGGCGCAGAAGCCATGCAAAATGCCAAAAATGGCAGCGTAAATACTGCAGTAGGTTTCCGTTCCATGCGGGCACATAAAGTTGGTGGTGAAAACACTGCTGTAGGTGTGGGATCAATGGAAGCTGATTCTTCCGGTACACAGAATACTGCTGTTGGACGCTCTGCATTGTTTTTAAATAAAGCCGGTACAAGAAATACTGTTGTTGGTGCCGAAGCCGGCGTTTTTAATAATGACCTGCAAACAAACCCATTACAGGGCAGCGAGAATACTTATGTAGGTTTTAATACAGGACGAACGGCAAATATTGGAAGAAAAAATGCTGTACTGGGTGCTTATGCCCTGGAAGGATCAGGCGCTTACGGCGACCAACCAACTTTAGATGCTTACAGCCGCAATAGCGTAGTAGGCGACTCAGCTGCATTACGCACATTTGGTAACGATAATGTGGCGATGGGCTTTCAGGCATTAAATGCAAACGCTGGAGGGTCACAACATGTAGCAGTAGGTAGCAGGGCATTAAAAAGTACAACAGCCACCTACCCCAATACGGCAATCGGGTATTCCAGTTTAGATAGTAACACAACAGGCGGTGCAAATACCGCCGTGGGTAGCTACTCCTTAACAGCCAACAAAACAGGTATTAACAATGTGGCTGTTGGTAATGCTGCCATGTTTCAAAGTACATTAGGCAGCAACAATACTGCTGTGGGTAACGATGCAGGCAGGCTTATCAGGGCTAATCAAAATACAGCCATTGGTTCTGCTGCATTAAGAAATGATTCTACCGGCACTGATAATGTTGCTATAGGTTACCAGTCGTCTTTTTCAAATGATACGGCTGCCAACACCACTGCGATAGGTACCAGTGCATTGTATTTGAATAAGCATGATAATAATTTTGCCATTGGTTACCAGGCAGGTCTGTATTCAGATTTCTCTCCTGTAGCAAATCCTCAAACCCGGGCCACGCACGTTGGTACCGAATCCGGCAAAGGTTATTGGGTAGGGCCAAAAAGCACATCACTCGGCTATCATTCATTATTTAATTTTTATTATGATGCCGGCACCAATACCAATTTCCTGTATGGCAGTTCCATAGGTAGAAACACAGCCATTGGTGATAGTGCCATGGGTATAACCTATGGGCCAAGTAATGTGGCTGTTGGTACCGAGGCTTTAAGCAGGGCAAATAATGCAGGCAGGAATGTTGCCATTGGCGACAGCGCTATGGGAGATGCTTTCCAGGTTTACGACAATGTTGCACTTGGCTATAAATCATTAAATAATGCTTCAAGAACTTTAGCCACTGCAACCGGCAATACTGCTACCGGTGCTTATAGTTTAAACCAGCTCACTACAGCCATTTGGAATACGGCCAATGGTTATTTTGCCATGGAAAGTGATACTTCCGGCAGTGAGAATACCGCAATGGGCACTTCTGCTTTAAGATCAAACACGAGTGGCATCAGAAATGTGGGTGTAGGTATCAACTCAGGCTTTAGTGTTACCAGCAGCAACAATACCTTTTTGGGTAGTTATGCCGGCGAGGGTGCTGTAGGTTTTAGCACAGGTAGTTCCAATACCGGTGTGGGTTTAAATGCGCTGTCAGATATAAGGTCGGGATCAAGCAATACCGCTGTAGGCAGGGATGCATTAGCAAGAGATACCAGCGGAAACTGGAATGTAGCCATTGGGCAAAATGCCATGCTCAATAATCTGGCAAGCGATTTTAATACAGCAGTGGGTTATAATTCTTTATTAATGCACAAACGGGTTGGATTTACTTATAATACTGGCCTGGGTTCCTTTGCACTTGAGCAGGACAGCAGTGGTTATTATAATACCGGGATAGGCACATCTACATTCCGGAGTAATAAAACCGGTATTGTAAATACAGGCATTGGTATCAATGCGGGTTATTATCAAAAAGAGTCTAATAATACATTTGTTGGCGGGTTTTCGGGTGTTGGTGAAAGATTACCCGGAAGCAATTATGCAGTAGATACCGGTAATGCAAATACAGGTATGGGGGCATATTCATTATATCGTATTGCCAATGGCAGTAATAATGTTGCCCTGGGTTACAGCGCTATGTACAGCGATTCAACAGGTGATCTGAATACGGCTGTAGGTAACGGGGCCCTGTATTCAAATACCGGTTCGCACACCAACCAGGCCTTTGGCTGGAATGCGTTGTATACTTATAATGGAACCACCAATGGCTATAATAATGCCTTTGGAGACCGTGCTGCAGAAGGCCTTAGCAGCGGAACACAAAATGTTGTCATGGGATCGATGGCTTTTCTTAGCCACACTTCAGGATCGAGAAATACGGCTATTGGACATTACGCCATGGGTGGAGGCGCTTCCGGTTCATTTAATACAGCTGTTGGAGATGACGCTTTAGCACTAACTACGGGTGATGGAAATACAGCTTTAGGCATCACTGCCGGTAATTTAAATACAACAGGAACCTATAACACTTTCATCGGAAATAATGCAGATGCTACCTTGAACAACCTTACCAATGCAACCGCTATCGGTGCTAATGCTATTGTTGCTGCAAGTAATTCGATGGTACTTGGTGCATCCGGCACCAATGTTGGTATAAATGAATTTTCTCCCAATGCACGGTTGCATATTGTGCGCAGTGGTACCAGCGGTGGTACTTATCATGGAAGCTCAAGTGCCATCATTGAAGACAATACCAGTTCTTATTTACAGTTTTCTAATCCAAATGCAAATGAAACCGGTTTTCTTTCAGGCAATGTTTCTACTACAATACGAAGTGCACTTATTTTCAGAGCAGATAGTTCGCTTGTATTAAGATCAGGTGGAAACTTTACCAGGATGAACATTGACAATAACGGTTATATAGGAGTTGGAACAACCGCTCCAACCCCGCTCACACAATTTCATATTTACGAACCACTTAGTGCAAATGTAAATTTAAGGGTTGCCAGTGTTAGCGGATCTTTTGAACCCGGGCTTGAACTTACAAAAGGTTCAGGTGGTGCTGATTGGAAAATTTTTAACAGCACAGGCAATTTGTTTACATTAACAAGGGCAACAGATGATTTTGTAGGTGCCCCAACAGATTATTATGAGTGGGGTGTTTCTGCTTACAGGCCAGCAATTGATATTACAAATTCCTTAGGCCTTTCTACTCAAAGATGGACAACTGTTTACGCATCTGTTGGAGCTATCAATACTTCTGATGCCAGGGACAAGGAAAATATCAGCGACCTTAATTATGGTTTAAATGAAATCATGAAACTACGCCCGGTAAGTTATACCTGGAAAGAGAATCCACAATGGGGTAAAAAGATAGGTTTTATTGCACAGGAAGTACAGCCCATATTAGGCGAAGTGGTGCAGGTAGGTGACCTTAAAAGCAAAACTCCATCAAAAGATGCAGATGGCGCAAGCGCTAAACCCGCCAGCGATAAACTGGGTATTTATTATTCTGATATCATCCCGGTTACCGTTAAAGCCATACAGGAGCAACAGCAAACCATTCAAACACAGCAAAAACAAATTGATGATTTAAAGAAGAAAAATGAGCAACTGGAAAAAGATATGCAGGCAATAAAAGCAAAACTTGGCATTAATAATTAAACTTAAAAAATCATTATCATGAAAATAATAAGATCAATTACCGCAATAATAATTTGCCTTGGTGCAACTACTTTACTGCATGCCCAGGAAGTAAAACCTGAAATTGAAAAAAAGATGGAAGTAAAAGTACCGGCAACCGCTAATTCTACTTCCATGCCCGGTTTAAAATCGCAAACCCTGGAGGCTCCGGCTGCAACACAGGCACCATCACCATTAACCAGGAAAGAAGATGCAAAACCTTCAGTTAGGGAAAATCAGGAAACAAAAATAGCAAGTGAAAAAGATGTTGTTACTCCCGGCGGTGAAGAAGGCCGTAAAATAATGGCAGGTAAAACCACCCAACCGGCACCTGAAATAAATAACCAGTCAACCATTGATCCAAAACCGGCACCGCAGGTTAAAACACCTAAACCTGTTAACGGCCGGCAACAGCAATAAATAGTTTTTTATGGGTTCTTCCTTACTAACAACCGCCTGTTGCAAAACAGGTGGTTTTTTATTACCCATTTAAATTAATTTCGTAAAAAAATAAAGATGATACAACGAATACAATCTATCTGGTTATTACTGGCTGCAGCCTGTGCATTTGCAGGCTTTAAATTTCCGTATTACAGCGGCACCAGATTAAATGATCCGGCACTTTATGAATTGAATGCAACATCAACCCTGTTCCTGATGGTTGCTACCATTGCAGTTGGAGGCCTGGCTTTGATCAATATTTTCCTTTTCAAAAAAAGAACACTGCAACTGAGGCTTTGCGTACTGGGCATTTTGCTGGAAGCCGGGTTGATATTTTTATACTATCGTGAAACAACAACTTTTACACAGGGCACCTACTCTTTAACTGCCATTTTACACAGTATTATTGTATTGGCATTTGTACTTGCCGCAAGGGGCATTAATAAAGATTCGAAACTTTTAAAGGAAAGCGATAGGCTAAGATAGCCTCGCTGTCAAGTGCCAGATGCCCCGGTAGCCGGCTGGTAACTATAGTTTAATAATTCCGCAGCAGGCTTTTGTCTTTTATTATACCCCTTTACCTAGATATCCCGTATATGTCCCGTATATATCCCGTATATATCCCGTACATATCCCGATATATGGCTTATAGCTTAACCACGGGATATATACTGAATATTAAGAGCTTATTCCTGTAAAATAATGGTATGCGTGCCGGCTCAAAGCTGAACTGCCCGGTAATAAAACAGCAGGTTGTAATGTTGATGAAACACGCTTTATTTAAAAACTTTATTCACTTTGGCTGGCATCCATAGCAAAAGAAACCCGTAAATACAGGCGCTAGTTGTAATACCACTACAAAAATTTACCTGTATAACTTTCCTTACATTTCTTCAGATCAACCGGCTTGCCTGCAAATACCAGGTTACCACCGGCTTCGCCGGCTTCAGGGCCCAGGTCAATTACCCAATCGGCGCTTTTTATTACATCCGTATTATGCTCTATCACCAAAATGGTATGCCCCTGCTCTATCAGTGCATTAAAAGAGGCCAGTAATTTTTTTATATCATGAAAATGAAGGCCGGTTGTAGGTTCATCAAAAATAAAAAGAATGCTGCCCTGTGTTCTGCCTTTACCTAAAAAGGAAGCCAGCTTTACCCTTTGTGCCTCACCACCAGATAAGGTATCGGATGATTGACCCAGTTTTACATAGCCAAGGCCCACATCACTGAGTGGTTGTATTTTTTTTGCAACATCCACTCCATTCTTATCGGCTCCATAAGAAGCATTAAAAAATTCAATGGCTTCATCAACACTCATCTCCAGCACATCATGAATACTTTTGTCCTTGTATTTCACTTCCAGCACTTCTTCTTTAAAACGTTTACCACCACACACATCGCAGGTAAGATGCACATCTGCCAGAAACTGCATTTCTATGGTTTGTTCGCCTTCGCCCTTGCAGGCATCGCACCTGCCGCCATCTACATTAAAAGAAAAATGTTTGGGTTGAAAACCACGCATTTTACTAAGCGGTTGTTTGCTGTACAAGTCTCTTATTTCATCATACGCTTTTATATAAGTAACCGGGTTACTGCGTGATGATTTACCAATCGGGTTTTGATCAACCATTTCTACCTGTGCAATAAAATCAACATCGCCGCTGATGGATTTATGCAGGCCCGCTTTTTCAACTCCTTCGCCTTTTAATTTCTGCAAAGCAGGATAAAGAATTTGTTTTACCAATGTGGTTTTACCACTGCCGCTTACGCCGGTTACCACACAAAAAACCTGCAAGGGAAATTCAACAGAAAGATTCTTTAAATTATTCTGGCGGGCTCCTTCCAGTTTAACCGAGCGGTTCCATTTACGCAACTGCTTTGGTGGTTCTATTTTTAATTGTCCCGATAAATATTTACCGGTAAGGCTTTCCGGGTTATTTATGATTTCATCATAATTTCCTTCGGCCACCACTTCACCGCCCAAATGACTGGCCAGCGGGCCCATGTCAATAATATGATCGGCTTCCCTCATCATCATTTCATCATGCTCAACAACAACCACTGTATTTCCCAGGTCTCTTAATTCTTTTAAAACGGTTATCAATCTTTCGGTATCACGGCTGTGCAAACCAATGGAAGGTTCATCTAAAATATACAGCGAGTTAGTTAAATTACTGCCCAGGCTTCGGGTTAATTGAATGCGTTGGCTTTCGCCGCCACTCAATGAGTTTGCCAAACGGTTTAAAGTAAGATAGCCCAAACCCACATCCAGCAATGTTTTTATGCGGTGATGAATTTCAATTAAAATTCTTTTAGCAACCTGCTGATCGTATTCACTCAGTTTTAGTTTATCAAACCAAACAAACAAATCTTTTACCGGCAGTTCACACAACTGGCCAATATGTTTGCCACCAACTTTTACATATAATGCTTCAGGCCGCAGGCGATAACCTTTACAGGCAGTACAAAGTGTACGGCCACGGTAGCGGCTTAGTAAAACACGGTATTGTACTTTGTATAAATTCTGCTCTACTTCTCTAAAAAAAGCGTTGATGCCATCGGCATGTTCATTTCCTTCCCACAGGTCGGCCAATTGTTTTTCACTTAAATCAATGATTGGTTTATGAATGGGAAAATCGAATTTCTTTGCAGCTTTTACAAATGCTTCTTTCCATAAGCCCAGTTTCTCTCCTTTCCAGGGTGCCACAGCGCCTTCATACACACTTAAACTTTTATCAGGAATGATGAGATCAGGATCAATACCCAGTATCTGCGAAAACCCTTCGCATACCGGGCAGGCACCAAAGGGATTGTTGAAAGAAAACAAATTGGGTACCGGTTCTTCAAATACAATTCCATCTGCTTCAAACTTATTGGAGAAATGCAGAAGGTTACCTTTATTCACTTCCAGGAACATTTCGCCTTCGCCTTCGTAAAAAGCCGTGTTCACCGAGTCTGCAATGCGGTGCAGTTCATCTTCATCAAATTTTTTGGCTACCAGCCTGTCAATAAGCAAATAGGCTTTATCCGTTTTCTTTATGGCTGTTTTTTTATCTGCTTCCAGCAGGTCTTCAATTCTTACCACTTCCTGGTTAATATATAACCTGCTAAAACCTTTCTGCAATAAAATGTTCAGTTCTTCCGGTATACTTCTTTTTGCATGCTGCTTAAAAGTAACCAGTAATACTACTCTATCACCTTCCGTTAAATTTTCAATAGCTTTCACCACATCAGCCACATCATCTTTACTAACTTCCTTGCCGCTAACAGGCGATATTGTTTTACCTGCCCTGGCAAAAAGCAGGCGCAGGTAGTCGTAAATTTCTGTCATGCTGCCTACCGTACTGCGGGGTGTACGGGTAATTACTTTCTGTTCAATGGCGATTGCGGGGCACAGGCCTTTTATATAATCCACATCGGGTTTGTTCATGCGCTGCATAAACTGGCGGGCATAGGCACTCAGGCTTTCGGCGTAGCGGCGCTGGCCTTCGGCAAATAAAGTATCAATGGTTAAAGAAGATTTGCCGGATCCGGAAACGCCGGTTACTACAATCAGTTTATCACGTGGAATTACAACAGATACATTTTTTAAGTTATGTACCCGGGCTCCCTTAATATATATGTCTTTTTGCTGTGTTAAAGATGCTTCTTTGATTTTTGCTTTTGTTTTTACCATGGCCATGCTCAAAATTACTACATTAATTGCGCTGCAATGAATATGTGAAAATTTTCTTAAAGCTCTTTTTTACAGAAAATTGTATAACAACTATGTGTTAGTTTTATTCTATAGTCAGGTACCGGCCCAAAATCTGTATACGTAGTTTTACTAAGTAAAAAAACTTAAAAGATAGGGCACTAGTACTCATACTAATTCATAAACATCCTATTATTTTTACAGTCCAATATCCAAAAAAATGAAAAGCCGTTAAAGCCTATCTAAAAGACTTCTACGTATTTTTCACAACTTTTTGGACCTGTTAAAAAATATCCTAACAATCTAAAACTGTAGAAGTTTATGAAAATCCTGAACAACTTAACCGACCAGCAGCTTATCCATTTATATATGGAAGGCGATGCCAATGCCCTTGCAACGATTGTAACCCGTTACAAGGACAAAATTTACACCTCTATTTACTTATTGGTAAAAGACAGGTACCTGACAGAAGATATCTTCCAGGACGTGTTCATCCGTATTATTGACACTTTAAAAGGTGGCCGTTATACCGACGAAGGCAAGTTTTTACCATGGGCCATGCGTATTGCACACAATATGTGTGTAGACTATTTCAGAAAAGTTAAGCGTACGCCAACTATTAAAACCAGCGACGACCGCGACATTTTTGAAGTGCTGAATTTTTCTGAGCCAGGTGCCGATCATAAAATGATGAATGGCCAAAGCCAGGATAAAGTAAGGAAAATGGTAGATCTGTTACCCGAAGACCAACGTGAGGTAATTATCTTACGCCACTATGCAGATTTAAGCTTTAAAGAAATTGCCGACCTTACCAGCTGCAGCATTAATACAGCCCTGGGCCGCATGCGCTACGGTTTAATTAACCTGCGCAAAATGATGACCGAAAAACAAATTGCATTATAAACTCATTACACACTTCTCTGCAGGAGAAGGAAAATCTGTAATCCCCCGATTCAAACTAAAAACCTCCATTTATGTGGAGGTTTTTTACTGCTATTATTTTTTTGATTTCTCAAATGCATCCAGCCCGCAAAGCAACCAGTCTTTATATTCCTGTATACCGGGGGTATAACCTACCGGATTGTTCATTAAAATTTCATCGCCATTTAAAATAGCATAAAGCGGCTGGGCATTGTTTTTAAAATTTTCAGTTTCAAAGGTTGCCCATTTATCACCAACGGTTAAAATTTCTTTTGCAATACCTTCTTTGGTAGTATAGGTAAATTGTTTTGCTGCAGGTAAATTCTTCTTATCATCTACATAAAGTGAAACAACAATGTATTTTTCTTTCATGATATTGTACACTTCCGGATCGCTCCATACTTTCTCTTCCATGCGGCGGCAGTTTACACAGGCATAGCCTGTAAAATCTATCAGTATGGGTTTATTCTCAGCCTTTGCCATTTTTAGCCCTTCTTCATAATCATGTGAGCAGTTTAAATTTAAAATACAATCACCGGTTTGATAAATGCTGTAATATAATGGAGGAGGGAACCCGCTGATAAGCGTAAGATTGGCATATTTGGTATTGGTTACACCTGGTACCAGGTAAATGGTAAAAACACAAAATACCGCAGCTAAAAAAAATCTTGCCCTGGTCAGTTTCTTTTTCGGACTATCAAGGGGGAATTTTATTTTTCCAAGCAGGTAAAGCGTTATGCCGGCACCTACCAATATCCAGATACCGATAAACACTTCTCTTTTTAAGATTCCCCAGTGCATGACCAGGTCGGCATTTGACAAAAACTTTATAGCCAATCCTACTTCTATAAAACCTAAAACAACCTTTACAGAATTAAGCCAGCCACCCGATTTTGGCAAGGAGTTTAACCAGTTTGGAAACAAGGCAAACAAAGCAAACGGCAAAGCAAGCGCAAGACCAAAACCTCCCATACCAGCCGTTAACTGAACAGCTCCGCCGGTTAAGGAGCCAACCAATAAAGAACCCAAAATGGGGCCCGTACATGAAAAAGAAACAATGGCCAATGTTAACGCCATAAAAAATATACCAATGATATTTCCGGTGCCGGCTTTAGCATCTGCCTTGCCCGAAATACTGCTTGGCAGTGTAATTTCGTAAAGGCCAAAGAATGATAATGCAAACACAATAAATACAGCAAAGAAAATAACATTAAGCCAGGGATTGGTAGAGACTGAGTTGAGTATTTCCGGGCTGGCACTGTCTATAAAATAAAATGGTACACTCAACAAAACATAAATAAGAAAGATAAAAAAACCATAGAGAGAGGCATTGAATATTCCCTGCTTTTTTGATATGGCTTTTTTAGTGAAGAAAGAAACCGTTAAAGGGATCATTGGGAAGACGCATGGGGTAATTAAAGCTACCAGCCCACCCAAAAATCCTAAAAGGAAAATAGTTAATAACCCTCCCGAAGCCGATTCCTCTGCACTGATACCTGTACCGCCGCAATCATTAACAGGCTTTTTTAAATCAACAGATGAGATTAAGATTCTGTTTGAAGCCGATACATCCACGCCTCCTTCCATATCAATTTCAATCTTATTCTCTTCGGGAATAAAGGCTTCGTTGTTGGCAGTATTGAACAGTAATGTTGCTTTTAATTTTGCCGGAATGGTACCGCTTAAATTTATTTTTTGTACAACCACCAGGCTGTTTACAATAACCTCTGTTTGCGTTGTAAAGATTTTATCTGCTATGGTTTTAGTTTCGCCGGTTATTTGCTGGTCTCCTGCTTTTTGTATAGCCGAATCTGAAAAAGTGATTTTCAATCCCTCTAAACCTGCTGCTGCATTTGACCTGGCGTAAACATGCCAGCCGGCTTTAATGGTTGCGGTAAGTTTGATTTCATATTGGCCTGCTGCAATTTTTTTGCCGGTTGCCTGCCATTTAACTGCAGCAGAATCCTGCGCCCGTACCGAAAATTGAAACAGTGCAATAACTGCAATAAATAATGAACCTGCCTTTTTAAAATTCTTCATATTCTATTTTATAAGAAAGCTGTTTTACTTTCCACCAATGTTTATAGCAAACGGAACATTTTTTGGTGGCAAACAACTCCTGTCGTTACAAACCACATAATTTACCGTTCCTTTTACCACAGTGGCTATTGCCGATCTTATTTTTATCTTCTGAACAAAATCAACTGTATTGACATAGTATTTTAATTCTGCCTTAAAATTTTTGTCATAATATTTTTCGGGCTTACCCAATTCTTTAACATTGCCATCAAAACTTATTAAAGGATTTTTTGTAAAAGTAAATATTGTAGTTGGTTCCAACTCCCTGCCGCTACCCTGGCCATATAAATGCCAGCTGGCATTTATGGATGCTGTAATATGCAACTCATAAGTTTTATCAGCTATTTTTTTTGCAGTGTAGTTCCAAATAACGGGATTATTAATTTGTGCATCTGCCCAAAAAGCAAACAGCAGCAGAAACATTCCAAAAACTGTCTTTTTAGTGTAGCTTTTAATCATCTGCAAATTTACGGAGTTATTGAGGTTTAATACCTGTTAAACAACCAGACATCATTAAAGTTGTAATTAATTTCAACCGGTTTATTTAAAAAAAATCCCGACAAATTTTATCGGGAATATTATTCAGCGGTTCTATTTTCCGCCAACATTAATTGTAAAGGGAATGTCCCTTGGAGGAAGGCATTTCCTGTCGTTACATACCATAAATCTCACAGTTCCCTTAACAACCGTTGCAGCCGAAGACCTCACTTTCACTTTTTGAACGAAATCTACTGTGCCGGCATAAAATTTCAGGGTAGAATTAAAATTTTTGTCGAAGGACTTTTCCATCTTACCAACTTCTTTCATTTTTCCATCGAAAGTTAGCAGCGGGTTTGGAGTAAATTTAAAGGAGGTTGGCTCGGGGCCTTCACCGGCATCCTGTGCATATAAATGCCAGTTATCGGTTATGGTGGCTGTGATGTGGAGTTCGTAGGTTTTATCAGCAATTTTTTTTGCTGAGTAAGCCCACAACACCGGGTTACTGATCTGTGCATGTACAAATCCTGCAAAAAAAAGCATTAAGCCTGCTAAAACTATCTTCTTCATGTATAATTTATTCATATGCAAACTTACGCAATTATAGCCTTTTGGTTTGTCGGCTTAACGACCGTTTAACCCTTAAAATTGTTAATTTATCCCAAACAAATGATTAAAAACATTTTTGCCATCAACATTTCCCAGTGCTGTGCTTACAGCTCGTTCGGGATGCGGCATCATTCCAAAAACATTTCTTTCCTTATTGCAGATACCGGCAATATTATGGATGGCTCCATTAGGATTGGCGGCTGCATTAATATTCCCTTTTTCATCGCAATACCGGTAAATAACCTGGCGGTGCATTTCCATGGCTTCCAACGTTGCGTCATTGGCAAAAAATCTTCCTTCTCCATGAGCAACGGGAATCTTGAGCGCTTCGCAACTAACTGCAGCTGCCTCTTTTATAAAAACATTATTACACACAAATTGTTGCTGACTATTGCGCAGCAATACACCGGGCAATAATCCGCTTTCGCAGAGGATCTGAAATCCGTTGCAAACACCCAGAACTTTTCCACCATTGTTGGCAAACTCAATTACACTTTGCATCATGGGACTAAAACGGGCAATGGCACCGCAGCGCAGGTAATCACCATAGCTGAAGCCACCAGGCAGTACAATGCAATCATCGGTGCTAAACATGCTGAGGTCTTTATCTTTATGCCAAAGCTGAATTACTTCCTGCTGCATTTCAATTTGCAGGGCTTCCATCATATCCCTGTCGCAATTACTGCCGGGAAAAACTACTACGCCAAATTTCATATATAAAAGGTGATGTTGTGTTGATCAATAATGTGATGCCGTACAAGTGAGTGACACAACGATGATGAGTAATGAGATGCTGCCAGGTACATAAGTTTTGACTTCATATCTTTAATCAGGAGATAGCCTCGTCGTGCCTCCTCGCTATGACGTATACACCCGCAAATGTACAATTAGGATTTCAATTATCAGACGAAGTAACTGATAACAATTACAAAAGCTACCATGAGCCAGTGTAATACAGCAGGGAACCAGCTTTTAGCCGGGTACAAAAAAGCTGCTGCAATAAAGGCTGATAGTGGTACGGCACAAAGTATCCAGTATTCAAAACTATGCGTTGCATTTACAAAGGGCACAAAAACCGCCACCATCAGGTACAGGAATGTCAGGTTCCAGGCTTTACGGGCCTGTATAAGCTGCCGGCGGAAATTTTGCTGGATGTAAAAAATACCAATCATAGAGCTAATTAAAACAATAATGATGGCTGCATAAGCCCATTGTGATTGGCTGAATAACGGATAGGTAACAGCAAAGCCCGGAAATTTATACCCCTGCCATTTATCGGTTAAAAAAACAATGGCCAGTAAAAAATAATAAGGTGTTATAATACCCAGCAATGCAATAAGCCACTCTGCCAGTTTAAACGGCCGGGTAATGGCCAGGCCAAAAATAATTAACGCCGCAAATGCAATTGACGGGAAATAAAAAAAAGTAGCAATACCAATAGCAATACCAATGCTGAATAAAGTTGTTTTCGGTTTTTGATTACTGTACAGGCCGCTCATTTTTGACCATACCCAAATTAGTAAGCTGTTTATAATGAGTGGCGATGAGAGGGTATTCCACTCTACAAACAGCGATGTAATGAGCAGGTAAGTCATGCCTGTAAGGTAATGTGGGCGCTGCATGATGCGCTGATCGTTTACCAGCTTATTAAAATAGACAGCCTGCGAAAAAAGTAAGATGAATGTAATGATGGGAAATATCAATGGCAAATAAACGGCTACAGGCTGTAATGATTTTAAAATTACCCTGTATAAAAATCCATCTATCTGCTGCGGTTGCGGAACCTTTGGATGCAGGAACATGGGAAGCTTGAGTAAAAGCCCATACACTAACAGCAAAAAATTGTTATAGGAGTTATTGGCTTTAAAAGTTCCGGTCACCTGTAAATTGCTTGAGGTTGATTAGTTAATTACAGTGGCAAAATTGCACAATTATTATTACTTGAAGAAAACTGTTTGTAGTTACGTGTACGTTTGAAAAGTTGTCAGGTTGAGCTTGTCGAAACCGGGGCTACACTAAACTAACCCGTCTTCGACAAACTCAGACTGACAGTAAAATTGTTGGCAGGATTTCAAACCGGTAAACTATCTGAAATTAATTGCTCAGTGTGTATTATTAAAAATCTACCTTGGCAAAACAAATATTATTGCGGTAAGCGCAGGGGATTATGATTTGATTGGCCCCTGTCTGTTTACTAAGGCTTGGCATAAACTCATAACCCTTTTGAGGGCTTTTTAATGTAGGGTATCTTGTAATGGTTCCGTCGGCAGCAATGCCCTGGTCAGAAATTATCTGGTACTTCCTGTCGCTGTTAAATAAAAAGTGTATTTCGTTGCCTGAGGTAAGTGTAGAAAAAGACAAAAAATTTTCTTCCTCATCATCAAACTGGCTTTTGTGCAGCACTTTACTCCATTGCAACTGGCCGGTTTTACTTATACTTAAAACAAGGATATTATCGTAATAATAACGTGTACTTTGATTATTTAAACTGCTTAATGGCCTGTAATAACCCCTGTAAGGATTGTAATAATAATTACCTGGTGAAAGAGAGTAAGGATTGTACAGATAATCGTATCGGTTAAAATTATTATTGCCACGGGTATCGGTTGAATGATCTTCGGCAGCAAGAATAAACCCACCATCGGCCTTTACAACAATCTGGCGTATAAAGAAATTATCCAAAGCAAAACGTAACATACCGCCTGAATTTGCTTCGTGGCGAAGAGAATCATATATTTCTGTAAACTGCGAGGCATAGGGCTTATCAGCGGATTTATCCCATACATAAGTTAATATCCCCTCAATACTGCCCCGGTTTTTTTTGTAATAAAATGTATTAATAAGGTAACGGTTATTGCGGTTATCAATTTTCAGCTTAACCTCATCAACATATTTATCACTTAAATCAATTTCCCTGTAGGAGAATGTATCCTGCAAAGGTGATTTAATAACAAGACTTAAGGCATCGCTGTTATCCCTGTTGCCCGATTGTTTGGCGTAGGTAAAAACAAAACTGCCATCGTTACCAACCAAAAAATTATCATAACTCTCCTTTCGCTCGTTATAGTCAACAAGCATCCTGTTCTTACTGATAAGTTTCATGTCATTATCATAAAGCAGGGTTTGCATATTAAATTTCTGATAACGTGTTTGTATCTTAAAAATTATGATCTTCTTTCTGTCTTCGCTGTAAATGGTAGTGTATATTTTATTGTCAGACATTACCGGAATACGTGTCGTATCTATCTCAACCGGTTCACTCATTTTTTGTGCTTTGGCATCCATTTTTACTGCCATGCAGTGCAGAATTGTGCCTTTCTGGTATTGATAGACCATTATAAAATAATCAGGGTAGGAAACAAAATCTATATTGAAAGTCTTTTCGGGAACAAAATCAAGCTTTACAGTTTCAATTGTATTCATTTCTTTATCAAAAATGCTGATCTTATGATTGGAACGGATATTTTTATACACCAGTATATTGCTGTTCATTTTTCCTATTATCTCAAAATTCATGTCACGGGTATCTTCCCGGTCAAAATCAGATACAGATACTGTTTGGGCAAAAAGTGAAATGGGTAAACTAAACAACTGTATAAAAAGAAATTGATATATACGTTTCATGCAGGTAAAACTTTATGCTTAAAATTACGATTTAATAGTTAATGACTGTACATTGAACAAGATGAACGGAAATTTGTTTTTACATAAGATATTTTAACTTTTGATATGAAGCAAACTGTATTAATAACAGGTGGAACCGGATTGGTTGGCAAAGCACTTACCGGGGCGCTGGTTAAGAAAGGGTATAAAGTAATTATTTTAACCCGCAATGCCGTTGGTAAGGAGCAGCGTGAGCAAGTAGTTTATGCAGGTTGGAATGTACAAAAACAGGAAATAGATATTACTGCCGTGCAGGAAGCAGATTACATTATTCACCTGGCAGGGGCCGGTGTGGTTGAAAAAAAATGGACAGTTGCCTATAAAAAGGAAATACAGGACAGCCGTACAGAAAGCAGCAGGCTGATCATTGATGCGTTAAAAAATAATCTCAATAAAGTTAAAGCCATAATCAGCGCCAGTGCCATTGGCTGGTATGGTGCAGATACCCAACCGGTTAAACCATTTACAGAAGATGATACAGCAGATGGTAGCTTTTTAGGACAAACCTGTAAACTTTGGGAAGCAGGTATTGAGCCGGTTACAGCCCTTGACAAGCGGTTAGTAAAGTTGAGGATTGGCATTGTACTCAGCAATGATGGCGGTGCATTGGCTGAATTTAAAAAACCAATCCATTTTGGTGTGGCTGCCATTTTAGGCAATGGAAAACAAACAGTAAGCTGGATACATATTGATGACCTTTGCAACCTGTTCATTGCAGGTATTGAGAATGAAAATTTATCCGCCAGTTATAATGCTGTAGCACCAAACCCTGTAAGCAATAAAGTACTTACGATTACATTGGCAAAAGTTATGAAAGGGAAATTTTTTATTCCGATGCATGTGCCGGAATTTGTTTTAAAACTGATGATGGGACAAAGAAGCATTGAAGTTTTAAAGAGCACCACAGTAAGCTGCAAAAAAATACAGGATGCCGGTTTTGAATTTGCATTTAAAAACATTGAAGCTGCTTTGGAGGACCTTGCAGGCAAATAAATTATGCCGACTATACAGTATAAATAGTCCTGTAATTTCCCTGTCGGCATAATACCATCTAATATTTCAATGCAGTCCTTCGGACTACTTATGAAATAAAGATGGTATTACAGATCAGACTTCAGTATTTTTCTTTTGCTCCATAAATAAAACACAACAATGTAGGCCAGGGCAAATGCAAGCACCAGCATATTATTGTCCTGTGGTAAAATATTTCTTGCCATGCCGGAAAATTGTGCAAAAGGCGAAGTAAGCAATCCATCAGAAGCATTCATGGGTAAATAGTTACCTAAATTGCTGAGATCAAGTTCATTCTCTTTTTTAATTTTCACCGCCAGGAAAAACAGCAGCAGGGATACCCCATTCTCAAAAATTGTGTAAATAAAAAACAAAGCAATGGCAACACCCGATCTGCGAACGAGCAGCGATATTAATATAGCTACCATATTGTAAGTAAGTGCTTTCAAACAAAAATACCCGATATTCTCAAAGCCGTTCAGCGAAAAAGAACTTCCGGAAGTAGCACCGAAGATAAGCCCGGTGATGATTACCACCAAAGTACTGCCCAGTGCAAACACCAGTGCCATAGCCAGTTTTACTTTTAAAAACTCGAACCTGCTCCAGCCGTCAATAATATTTTGCCGGTGTGTTTTGTATGTAAATTCGTTCGACATGAGGATTACCAGCAGCAACGCCGGCAACATTAAAAAAAAGCTGCTGTAGTAACTTACTGTTTTCCACACGGTATCAAAATCAAACGGTGAGCCGGATAACAAAAGTTTGGAAGCTTCCACCTTATCAATTACATTCTTCTTAAAAATATAAACTATATAATTGGTAGTTAACACACCCAATACAAAAAAAGAAGACAGTAAAATAAAACCTGTATAGCTTTTTATTTTGAGCCACTCTATTTTCAACAGATTAATCATTGTATAAAATATAATTGTAAGTAATTTTTATTTATCGCTTTGCCTGCCGGTAATTTCCAAAAACCTGGTCTCCAGTGATTTTCTTTTTTCATTTAGTTTATTCAGCACAATACCTTTTTCAAAACAATACCGGTTAAGTACTTCGCCGGTAATATTTTCAGTACAAACCACATGCAGGTCAGCATCAACTTCTGCAATTGTTATCACTCCATCCAGCTGTTCCAGTACATTTTTAAGCACTTTATTATCAGCAGCACTTATTTCAATCAACAGATTTGCAGCCGTGCCTGCCGCTGTTACATTCATTAAATCAGCTACAGAGCTTACCGTTTTCAATACTCCTTTTTGAATAATAGCAACATGTGTACAAACTTTCTCTACTTCATCCAGGATATGGCTTGCCATAATGATCGTCTTTCCTCCCTTGTATAATTCCCTGATCAATTCTCTTATCTCAGCAATGCCGGCAGGGTCGAGCCCATTGGTTGGTTCATCAAAAACTAAAATTTCGGGGTCACCCAACAAAGCAGCTGCAATGGCAAGCCTTTGTTTCATACCCAATGAATAGGTATTAAATTTAGAATCCTTGCGCTCATAAAGATTGACGATTCGTAATACTTTTTCAATATCCCCTTCGCCCCTGCCCTTTATTTTTGCAGCTATCATCAGATTTTTTTCTGCACTCAGGTAATGGTAAAAATTAGGTGTCTCCAGCAGCGTCCCAATCTTCTTTCTTAAATCATTTGCAGCAAGGCCATCGCCAGCCCAGGTAAAAGAGCCGCCGGAAGATTTGATAACATCCATAACAATCCCCAGCAGTGTTGTTTTGCCGCTGCCGTTTGGCCCTAAAATACCAAACACCGTTTTGGTGGGTACTTCAAAGCTCACATTGTCAAGCGCCCTTATTTTTCCGTAATTTTTTGTAAGATTATTAATGCTGAGTATTGCCA
>JAOAUI010000071.1 GCA_030157685.1 Ferruginibacter sp.
ATAACTACTTACCTGGCAGGTTGGTTCCCATCAAGAAAAGCCAGTAAAATAGATCCTGTAATCATTATAAGAGGAAAATAGCATGAGTGAAAAAATTCTGGAAGCCATTAACATTTATAAAGAGTTTCACGACCCGGTAACAGTAGCTGTACTGCAGGATATCAATTTTTCTATAAACAAAAGTGAGTTTGTTGCTGTTACCGGTAAATCGGGTTGTGGTAAATCAACCCTGTTGTATATTTTGAGTACGATGGATACAGACTACAAAGGAGCATTGTTTATTGACAATGAACCCATGAAAAATAAAAAGGAAGCCCAGCTGGCAGCCATCAGGAACCAGAAAATAGGTTTTGTTTTTCAGTTTCACTATTTACTCAATGAATTTACTGTGTTGCAAAATGTAATGCTACCGGGGCTGAAATTAAATAAATATCCGGCAAAGGAAGTGGAGCACAGGGCAATGGAAAAACTAACCATGCTGGGTATAGAAAAACTGGCGCTGAAGAATGCAAACCGGGTATCTGGTGGTGAGAAGCAGCGGGTGGCCATTGCCCGTGCTTTAATTAACGACCCGGTTATTATTATGGGGGATGAGCCTACCGGTAACCTGGATAAAAAAAACAGCGAAATTGTGTTTGATATATTTAAACAACTTGCAGAAGAGTTTAAACAAACTTTATTGATAGTAACCCATGATGAAGGGTTTGCCAAAAAAACAAACCGCATCATTGAAATGGAAGACGGCAGAATTATTAATTAATTTTTCTGTTGCAGAAATTATTTAATTACCTATACTATCCTTCCGGTTTTTTAATGCGTTTTGTTTTTTTATTTTTTCCAGTTTTTCCTGTTCAGCTTTCTTTTTTGCTTCTGCTTTTTTCTGTTTTTTAAAATAGCCTCTTAATAAAAAGCTGTTCTTAACCGCATCCATATTTTCACTTAAACCTTTTGTACCGGACTGCAGATTGCTTAAGGTTGAATCGAGTTTATTTGACAGTGCTCCATTGTTAAGATTGGTAGTGAATCTGGCAAATTGATCGGTGCTTGCCTGCAGGTTTGTTAATGTGCCTTTAATGCTGTTTGAAAAGCCATCATCAGATATAAGCTTCGACAGTGCCCCATTTCCATTATTGATCTTATAACTAACCTCTGCCAGCTGCCCGGTAATGATACCTGCATTGTCAACACTTGTTTTTAAGCTGTTCATTATATCGGCCATTTCAACAGCGTTTTTTGAAGCAATGAGCGCATTGTTGCCAACTGTTTCTGCATTGCCATTGCCAGGGGTGATGGTAAGTACTTTGTCACCCATCAATCCATCAGATCCGATGCTGGCTATTGCATCCGTTTTTATAAACTGCTGTACATTTTTTTTAATGACCAGGTCAACCAATACAGAAGTATCTGTTATTAGTTCTATGCTGCTCACGGTACCGATATTGATGCCTGAAAAACGCACATTATTACCTTCCTTTAAACCACTTACAGTTTTAAACTGTGCTTTCAAATGAAAGGTATTTCCAAATAGGTTTTTTTGTTTACCCACAAAATAGATGGTGCCAATAAACAGTGCCAGCCCGATTATTACAAACATGCCCAGTTTCCAGG
>JAOAUI010000072.1 GCA_030157685.1 Ferruginibacter sp.
CGGCAATTTTTAATTTTTTTACAGATGAATCCTGCGATGCCCGGCTGATGACTTTTATGCCGGGGTTGAGTTGTTTTGCAGTAAGTACCACAAATAAATTATCGGCATCCAGCGGTAAAGTTGTTATAAGCGCCCTGGCATTTTTAATACCGGCTTCCAGCAGCACTTCATCTTTGGTGGCATCGCCCTTCATAAAATAAGGCACATCAAAATCAAGATCTGTTTCCATTTCATTTTTCTCCTCCAGCACCACAAAAGGAATTTTATTGTTGAATAATATCTGGGCACTTTCTTTGCCATTACGGCCAAAGCCGCAAATAATTACATGTTGTTTCAGGTGCTGAATGCTGTTTTCCATTTTAATCTGTTTATACAGTTTAATAAATTCTCCATCCGAAAAAAAACGGGTGATCAATGTTATAAAATAAGTGAACAAACCAAGGTTCAACAGTATGAGGAAGATGGTGAAAATGCGGCCGGTTTCCGACAGAGGCCTTACTTCGCTGAAACCTACAGTAGATATGGTTATTACCGACATATACAAAGCCTCTAAAAACCCATAGCCTTCTATAACCATAAAGCCTGCTGCACCAAACAATATGGTAAACAGCAGCATCAATACCGGAAACAGTAATCTTGAAAAAAGATGTATATTTTTTATCCCTGTCAATTGCATTGATATATTTACTCTTGAAAATTATAACTTTAATGGCAAATGAAGCATATAAAAGAATCAAAGAAAGAGATGAGATTAGTCATTGGTTATTCGTCAATGGTCATTTGTCAATGGTTGGCTTGTTTACTATTGCTTGGTTTTATCAGCTCCTGCTCCGTATCTAAACAAATAGGCAAACAGGCAAACAGCATTCTATTAAACGATACCGCCATCAGTAGCGGCCATATCGGCATCAGCATTTACGAACCGGCAACCGATAAGTATTGGTATAATTATAATGCAACAAAATATTTTATACCGGCAAGCAATACCAAATTGTTTACGCTGTATGCAGGCATGAAGTATTTGGGAGATAGTTTGGTGGGGTTAAGATATCAGATGAAAGGAGATTCGACGGTAATTGAACCAGCAGGAGACCCGACTTTTTTACTCAGTGAATTTAAAAATCAACCCACATTAAAATTTTTGAAGAATCAAAAAAAGATTTTTTTGACAGAAGACTTTTTATACACGGATTTTTTAGGAAACGGTTGGGCATGGAATGATTATAAGGAAGGTTATATGGCTCAAAAGAGCAGCTTCCCTGTTTATGGAAATATCATAAAGGCAAAATGGATCAATCAGGACAGTGTCAATATCTTCCCCGCTTTTTACCAAAAATCAAGTGGTGTAATTGAAACAATGAAAACAGGTTTTGAAGTAATTAAAAAATTTGATGAAAACTTTTTTGGTTTTATTAATGGCAATGATAAAAACAAAGAAGTGCCTTTTAAACCAACACTTTTAGATATTCAGTTTTTACTTGAAGACACCTTAAAAACCAAGCTTGGCTCAGATTGGTCGATTTATGATAATAAAGGCAAATTTAAAATCCACTCCCAACCCTCCGACTCTCTCTTTAAACCCATGATGCACCGCAGCGATA
>JAOAUI010000073.1 GCA_030157685.1 Ferruginibacter sp.
TGCTTCATCTCATGCTCTTCCAGTTTACCACGGGCAATTTTTTCCAGCCATATTTCACTTTCGGCACTTAAAATACGTTGTACCAATTGAGAGCTGCTCATCTCCAGACTGAAAAACCCTACAGCCGTTGGTTTGGTAGGATGCAAGGCTGCACTGCGGGCCAGGTTTAAAGCAAAAGCTGTTTTACCAACTGATGGCCTTGCTGCCAGTACGATCAGATCGGTTGATTGCCAGCCGTACGTAATTCTGTCAAGCGATGGAAATCCTGTTGGAACACCGGTTATATCTTCCTGCCTGTTCCTCATATCTTCAATACGCTGAATGGTTTTTACCAAAACCGTATCAATACTGTCGAAATTTTTACGCAGGTGATTATTAGTAATTTCAAAAAGTTTGCTTTCTGCTTCATCCAGCATATCAAAAACATCGGTGCTGTCTTCATAAGCATCGCCAATAATTTCTCCGCTGATGCGGATCAATTCTCTTTGTATAAATTTTTGCAGAACAATTCTTGAGTGGGCTTCAATATTGGCAGATGAAACAACTGCATTGGTTAGTTTGGTAACATAATACGGCCCGCCAACTGCATCCAGTTCTTCACGAAATTTTAATTCCTCCACAACCGTCAACAGATCTATCGGCAAACTTTTTATGGCCAAACCCTGCATGGCTTTGTAAATACGCTGGTTGGCATCTACATAAAAACATTCAGGTTTTAAAATTTCAACCACGGTGTCAAAGGCGCTTTTCTCAAGCATGATGGCGCCCAATACAGCTTCTTCCAGTTCTTTTGCCTGTGGCGGAACCTTGCCATACATCATGCTTCCAAGTTCAACCGGCGCTTTGCGGCGCAGCTTTTTATCTTTATTAAAATTTGTAAGTTCCATTTCTTCTGAATCCTGTTATTTGTTAGGGTTATCCTGTGCAGGGCGGCTAAGGTAAAAGCAAAATGCTATAGTTTATTAACATCCTCATTTTTCAATTCACTTATATTGATTTCCCACTACCAATCCACAGGCAAAGGTAGCTTTTTCACAGCTTATTAACAGGCTTATTAACAGGCACAATTCAAATACAGCCGGATTACGTAACAATTTATTAACAGTGCAAATCCCGGGATTCTTTTTTTCTGCACCACAAACTCAAAAAAAATTGTTTGCATTTTCCGTTCCTGATTTGTAGTTTCTGTTTCTGCATTTTTCCTGCATAAACTCCAAACTGAACCCACTAATTTGTCATTAACTATCTTTGCCCATTAACAATAAAATGTAGTAAACGGATGATCATTAGTTACAACTGGCTTAGTGAATATTTACCTGAAATAATTGAACCTGAAAAATTAAGCAAGATCCTTACTTCTATTGGGCTTGAAGTAGAAAGCCTGCACAAATACGAAGCTGTAAAAGGTGGCCTGCAGGGATTGGTAATTGGCGAAGTATTAAGCTGCGAAAAACACCCCGATGCTGATAAATTAAAACTCACCACCGTTAATATTGGTGCCGAAGAAAAACTGCAGATTGTTTGTGGTGCTGACAATGTTGCCGTTGGGCAAAAAGTGGTTGTTGCTACCATCGGCGCTACCATTTACCCCGTTACCGG
>JAOAUI010000074.1:0-5509 GCA_030157685.1 Ferruginibacter sp.
TTAACCTGCGCTTTTTTACAGTGTATGGCCCCGGCCAGCGCCCCGACCTGGCTATTCATAAATTTGTTGAAAGAATATCAAAAGACCAGCCCCTGATTTTATTTGGCAATGGAGACACAGCAAGGGACTATACATATATTGATGACACCGTTTCGGGCATTTACAGCGCCTTGGAATATTGCCTGAACAATACCGGTGTTTATACCACAGTTAACCTGGGCAATAACAAACCGGTTAAGCTTACGGAACTGGTAGATGTTATTTACGCAGAAATGGGTAAGGAAAAAAATGTGCTATATGAAGCCATGCAGGCAGGTGATGTGGATGTTACATTTGCTGATATAACCAAAGCAGGCAAACTGCTTAATTATAAACCGGCAACTGATCTGGCAGAAGGCATTAAAAAATTTATTGCCTGGTATAAAACCCGCAATGAGCAGGGCAATATTGAGTGATGTTACGCCGTTTTAGCAGTGCTTTAACTGCAAGTATGGTTTCGCCGGCAGAAAAGCAAAATCCAAACAACGCAAAATACATGAACCCGAACATTGACTTACTGAACCCCTTTACACAAAAGCCATTACAAGAACAGGCTGATGGCCTGGCTGAAAACGGCACCGTTGTTTTTCCCTGTAAAAACGGAGCCTATCGCCTGGTAGAAGATGATAATTACACCCAGAATTTTGGATACCAATGGAATAAATTTGCTGCTACACAGATAGACCAGGCGCAAAAAAATATGCAGCTGAGCAACAGGCGTGTATTTGCTGTTACCGGTTGGGATAAGGAAGACCTGCAGGATAAAAATGTGCTTGAAGTAGGCAGTGGCGCCGGACGTTTTTCGCAGGTGATACTTGACCACACCAAAGCAAATTTGTACAGCGTTGATTACAGCAATGCGGTAGAAGCCAATTTTAAAAATAATGGCCATCACAAAGATCGTTTTCATTTATACCAGGCCAGTGTATATGATATGCCTTTTGCCAAAGGCCAGTTTGATAAAGTGTTTTGTTTTGGCGTGATACAGCATACACCCGATGTACAAAAAACGGTTCAATCCTTGATCAACATGGCCAAACCAGGTGCCGAAGTAATTGTAGATTTTTATTGCGTGAACGGCTGGTGGACCAAAGTACAGGCCAAATACATCTTCAGGCCCATTACAAAAAAATGGAGCAACGAAAAACTGCTGAATAAAATTGAAAAGAATGTTGATTGGATGATATCAGCAACTACTTTTTTTAACAAGATAGGTATTGGCAGATTTGTAAACCGCTTTATTCCCATTTGTGATATTAAAGGCACTTTGCCGCAAGGTATGAGCAGGCAGGAACTGCGTGAATGGTGCATCCTGGACACTTTTGACATGTTCAGTCCTGAGTACGACCAGCCACAAAAAGTAAGTACCGTAAAAAAATGGTTTGAGGAAAATGGTATGGAACAGGTTTGGGGCGGCACAATACGTTTTGATAATAGCACTGCTTATGTAGTGAAGGGCATTAAAAAATAAATCGGCATTATTTTCAAAATACCCATTTTGAAAATTTGCTTTTGGATATGCAAAAAAAACTTCTTCATTTTATTTTTAACCTCAGCCGTGGTGGTGCCGAAACCATGATGGTAAGGGTAATAAAAGAACTACCTGAATACGAGCATGTGGTGGTTACACTTTTTCCCGGCAATAATTTTGGAGCAGAACTGCAGTGCAAAAAATGGATCTGCCTCAACATAAATTCACTTCTTACTTTACCACTTGCATTTTTTAAATTCAGGAAACTGGTTAGGGTAGAAAAACCTGACCTTGTTCACACTCATTTATTTTGGCCAACGTTGGTTGCCAGGCTTTCGGTACCAAAGAAGATACCATTAATTACAACCATTCATGCTTTTATAGCAACTTCCGGCGAATACAAACATTGGTACATCCGTTTTTTGGATAAACTCAGTTACAGGTTTAGAAAGAGCATTATCATTGTAGTAGCCAAAGGAGCTTTGGAAGAATATTTTTCTTTCCTGCATTTAAAACCTTACAAAGCTTACGCATTGTACACTTTTGTAGATGTTGAACGTTTTAATGTTGACAAGGTAACTGCTGCAAAAAGTAATGATACTTTTAAACTGGTTGCCGTTGGTGCTTTGCGGCTGCAAAAAAATTATCCATACATTATTAATGCCATGGCATTAATAAAAGATAAAGATATAGAACTGGATATATATGGATCCGGCAACTTACAGGCAGAACTGCAACAGCAGATCGATTCAACGGGTGCCAGGGTTTTTTTAAAGGGCGAAGTAAATAATATTGAAGCGCTAATACCTCAGTACGATCTCTTTGTAATGTCATCAACGTACGAAGGTTTCTCTTTAGGCATACTGGAAGCAATGGCCATGCGCATGCCGTTGTTGCTGAGCGATATTGTATCTTTTAAAGAACAATGCGAAGACAATGCCTGGTATTTTTCTTTGGCAGCTGTGCAGGATGCTGCTTCGCAGATTGTTGCACTAAGTGTGGCTGATAAAAATGTATTGCTTGAAAAAGCAGAAGCAGGCAGGAAACGTGCCATTGACAATTTTACTTTGCCGCATCATATTTCCGGTTTACGTAAAATTTATGATGAGGCTTTGAGTAGTAACGATTAACAGAACAGGTATTGTAACTTTACCAATAAACAAAAAAACATGTGCGGCATTTCCGGCTTTATAGATTTTAATAAAAAGACCAGTATCGAAGTATTGGAAAAAATGAACCGCATCATGGCGCACCGTGGCCCCGATGGCGAAGGGTACGGCATGTATGAAACTGCCAACGCTAAAATTGGCCTTGGCCACCGCAGGCTTAGCATTATTGATTTAACTGCCGGCGGGCATCAGCCTAAAACCTTTGGCAGCCTGCATTTAACTTTTAATGGCGAAATTTATAATTACGCCGAAATAAAAAAAGACCTGGAAGCTAAAGGCCATCAGTTCGATAGCCACAGCGATTCAGAAGTAATATTGCATGCTTATAAGGAATGGGGCAGCGATGCTTTGCAGAAATTCATCGGCATGTTTGCATTGGCTATTTATGATGAAGCCGAACAAAAATTATTTGCCTGCCGCGACAGGGCCGGTGTAAAACCTTTCTTCTATTATCATAAAGATGGTTTATTCCTTTTCGGTTCCGAACTGAAAGCACTGGTGCAGCATCCATCTTTTGAAAAACAAATTAACAACGATGCCGTTGGCGCTTTTTTGCAGTTTGGGTATGTACCTACACCGCACTGCATTTTCAACAATGCATTTAAATTAAAACCCGGCCACTTTTTAAATTTCGATATTAAAAAACAGGAATTTAAGGAAGAACAATACTGGAATGTGTACGATGCGTATAACAAACCAATCTTAGATATTAGTCTGCCCGAAGCAATTGAAGAAACTGAAAAACTGTTAACAAGCGCCTTTCAATACCGCATGGTGAGTGATGTACCGGTTGGTGTTTTTTTAAGTGGCGGTTACGACAGCAGCTGTGTTACAGCCATCCTTCAAAAAAACAATACAGAAAAAATAAAAACATTTACCATTGGTGTGCCTCATGCCGGTATGAATGAAGCTCCCTTTGCAAAAGAAATTGCTGCTCATCTGGGCACCGATCATACTGAATATTATTGCACCGAAAAAGAAGCACTGGATATTGTTCCGCAGCTTCCATTCTTTTACGACGAACCTTTTGCTGACAGCAGCGCTATACCAACAACACTGGTAAGCCGCATTGCAAGAGAGAAAGTAACGGTAGCACTTTCTGCCGATGCAGGCGATGAAATTTTTGCCGGTTACAACCGTTACGATTTTATGGCTAAATACGGCGGTTCTATACAAAAAATACCGGGTGTTTTGCGTAAGAGTGCTGCTGCTATGATGGAGCTGATCCCTGCCGATAAAATTCCTGTCTTCAATAAAAAATATCTTTTTCACAGCCGGTACGAAAAAGTGAAATCACTTTTAAAAGAGCCATCTGCCCGTAATGTTTTAATGAGTATGACACAGCAGATGAACACAAAGGATTTAACAGAGTTGTTTAAAGACAGCATCAAACAAATGCCCTCTTATTTTGACAGCAAGGACCTTAAGCCTGATAACTATTCGGTTTTGTCGTACATGATGGCAGTGGATTACCAGACTTACCTGCTGGATGACATTCTGCAAAAAGTGGACAGGGCCGGTATGAGCGTAAGCCTGGAAGGCCGTGAACCTTTTTTAGACCAGCGCATTATTGAATGGGCAGCACAATTGCCATTGGAATACAAATACAATAAGGGCAACAAAAAATTCATCCTTAAGCAGATCGTACATAAATATATTCCGGCTAAAATGATGGACAGGCCTAAAATGGGTTTTGGTATCCCCATTGCAGCCTGGTTACAAAACGAGTTAAAACCATATGTAGATAAATATTTTGATGAGGCATTCATTCAAAAACAGAATATTTTCAACAACAACATAATACAAAGGATAAAAAATTCGTTTTACCACGGCAAGATTGAAAGGGCAGAAAAAGTGTGGTATATTTTGATGTTTCAGATGTGGTACGACAAATGGATGAACAATAATTAAGACTTGTATTCGTTAACAAATACCAATTATCCGCTCCCTTCCAAAACTGCAATTTAAATAAGGCTTATATTTACCTTACAAACCCCCTAATGACGGAATACGAAATAAAAGCGAAGAACAAATTCTCGTTTGGCCTGGCAGAATTGATCCAGTACCGGGAATTGTTTTATTTTTTTACCTGGCGTGATGTTAAGGTGAAGTATAAGCAGGCTGCACTTGGTATTCTCTGGGCAATTCTGCAACCCCTGATCATGATGCTGATGTTTACGCTCATTTTCAGCAAGGCACTTAAAGTTAGCAGCGATGGAATTCCTTATCCTGTTTTTGCAATCAGCGGTTTATTGATCTGGAACATCTTCAGCAACGGGCTTATGAACAGCGCCAACAGCATGGTGAACAATGCCAACATCATCAAAAAAATATACTTCCCCAGGCTCATCATACCCATGAGCGCCATACTTACTGCACTGGTTGATTTTTTATTTGCATTAACCATTTATGTTGCCATTCTTATTTATTATCACCAGGGAGTTGATTTTGTAAAACTGTTTATTTACCTGCCTTTAAGCATACTGATAACAGTAGTAACAACATTTGGGCTTGGCTCTTTTTTAGCAGCATTAAATGTAAAGTATAGAGATTTTCAATACCTGCTTCCTTTCATGATTCAATTTTTACTATTTGCCAACCCGGTTTTATATTCGGCAAAAGCATTTACCAATCCGGTTATCAATACTATCATGAAGGTAAATCCGATTGCATCTGCCATTCAACTTTGCCGCAGTGTGTTTACCGGCCAGGAAGTAGACTGGCAGGGTGTAGCCATTGGAAGCATTGTTGCAGTAGTACTGTTTTTTATAGGAATTTATACTTTTAGAAAAACCGAATCTTACTTTGCCGATTTAGCATAATTATGAAA
>JAOAUI010000074.1:5609-6813 GCA_030157685.1 Ferruginibacter sp.
CCTTTCCGGAAAAAAGATAAGGACGCCAGTTCTTTTCTTGCTTTGGATGACATCAATTTTAATGTTAATGCCGGAGAAAGTATTGGAATAATAGGAAGGAACGGTGCAGGCAAAAGCACTTTACTGAAAATACTAAGCAGAATCACACCTCCTTCTTCGGGCAAAATAGTTTGCCGCGGCCGTGTGGCCAGTTTGCTGGAAGTAGGAACCGGTTTTCATCCGGAATTAAGTGGACGTGAAAATGTGTACATGAACGGAAGCATACTTGGTATGCGTAAGGCAGAGATCAATAAACATTTTGACTCTATTGTAGATTTTAGCGGTGTAGAGAAATTCCTGGATACACCTTTAAAGCGCTACAGCAGCGGTATGCAGCTGCGCCTGGCTTTTTCGGTAGCTGCTTTTCTTGAACCGGAAATATTAATTATTGACGAAGTACTGGCTGTGGGCGATGCTGAGTTTCAGAAAAAATGCCTGAACAAAATGAAAGATGTGAGCATGAATGAAGGGCGCACAGTTTTGTTTGTTAGCCATGACATGAATGCGATAAAAACTTTGTCCAACACAGCTATCTTATTAGACGCCGGCAAGGTTGTAAAAAATGATAAAGTTGGTGAAGTAATACCATTATACTTAAACAGAATTCAACTTACAAATAACTGGAACCGGCCTGAAGCATCTGCAGCGCCACATTTCACCAATGTAAGTATTGTTATAAAAGATCATCAACCCAAACTTAAACTGGAGGTTACATTTACCATTAAGTCTGACGTAAAGATGAACAAGGCATTTGTTGCATTCAACATCTCAAGCAATACCGGCACTATGATTGGCCAGGCCATCCCAAACCTGGAGCCATTTATTGATGTATCTTTTTCGGAACAAACTTTTACAACCGAAATTGAAATAACAGGATTTGTACCGGGCACTTTTTTGGTTAGTGCCTGGATAGGCCCGCATTATTCTGAAACCTACGATTGGCAAAAGGATGTTGTAGGATTTAATATTGTTGACAGCCCTCAGCCAGGAAGAGTTTACCCACATGCTTCCGAGCAGGGAAATATTGTTCCGTTTTCAAAAATGATAAACAGCTGACTATGATAATTGCAACTGCAAAAAAATATCTGAAAGAAATAAAAACTGATTCGGTATACGGGCCTGTTCATAAAAAATATTCAGAATTCTCTATGGTAACCCGCAGAGA
>JAOAUI010000075.1 GCA_030157685.1 Ferruginibacter sp.
TTGCCAAAGCCAGTGGTGTAGCCTGTTACAATGTGCTTACCGGTTTTAAATGGATTGCAAAGCTGATCAAAGAAAAAGAAGGTAAAGAAAATTATATCGTGGGCGGTGAAGAAAGTTTTGGTTTGATGATTGGAGATAAGATACGGGATAAGGATGCCATTAGTGCCGTAGCATTGAGTTGCGAAATGGCGGCCTATGAAAAAAACAAGGGCCGCACCTTGTACGATAAACTGGTTGACCTTTACCTGGAATACGGTTTTTATAAAGAAAGCCTGGTGAGTGTTACCAAAAAAGGAATGAACGGTGCTGCTGAAATTGCTGCCATGATGGAAGGTTACAGGAATAATCCGCCGCTTACTATTGATGGTGCTGCTGTTGCAGAGCTGCTGGATTATGAATTGCAAACAGGCAAAAATTTATCCGCAGGATCCGGTGGACAAACCGGCACAAGCTGGGCAATTGATCTGCCAAAAAGTAATGTGCTGCAGTTTGTGTTGGCAGATGGAACAAAAATTTCTGCCCGGCCAAGTGGTACCGAGCCTAAAATAAAATTTTATTTTAGCGTGAATGCAAAGCTGGCCGATGCTGCAGCTTTTGATGCTACTGAAAAATTGCTGGATGAAAAGATTGCGAGGATTGTGGTGGAAATGGGGTTGAAATAATTTTCTTTCTAACAACCGCCGTCAGGGTTTTCAACAGCTGACGGGGTTGTCAGAACCCCGACGGCGGCTAAATAGATAGTTTTGTTGGCTAATAATAATTTTTAATATGCAGCAAAGGATTTAATTTGCTATTCCGTTACCAAAACTGTTTTATGAAGTGGATCTGCCAGCTGCTGCTGATTTTTTCTTCGCTGCAAGTGTATGCCCAAACCCCGGCAGCCGAACCTTTGCGTAATAAAGTAATTACGCTCCATCGCTTTTTAAATCAAAATCATTACCAGCCGCTAAAATGGAACGATACTTCATCTGCCATGATGTATAATAAGTGGATGGATAAACTGGATGATGAAAAACTTTTCTTCACCCAAAATGAAATAACGGTTTTAGATGCTTATAAGACTAAGCTGGATGATGAGATGATAGGTAAAGCGCCGATGGAGTTTTACAATAAGTCAACAACGCTTTATAAAACAGTTTTAAGAAGAACCGATAGCCTGCTGAAAGTGTTACTGGCAAAACCTTTTGATTTTACCAAACCCGATAATGTTACCTGGCCTTTTGCAGCGTATGCTGCATCTGTTGCTGACCTGAGCCTGCGCTGGCAAAAGTTTTTAAAATGGCGGGTGCTGGAAAATATTGCCGATAAACTGGCAGATGGTGGAAAAACAATTTCGGAAACCTTTCCGGCAGATTTTACACAGCTTGAAAAAGATGCCCGGGAAAGAGCAAAAAAACAGGAAGCCTCATTTATTGAGGGATTGCTGAAAACTCCCGAACAATTTAAAACTGAGCTGGAGAATGATTACCTGAATACCATTGCCTGGTGTTACGATCCGCATACCAGTTACATGAGCATCAAAGAGAAAAAAGAATTTGATACCAGGATGAGTGCATCGGAATACAGCGCCGGCTTTGAGCTGGAAGAAAATGATAA
>JAOAUI010000076.1 GCA_030157685.1 Ferruginibacter sp.
GCTGAAGTGGGCAGCATATTTAAAAAAGGTGCCACCATTTCTGCAGCTATGGGTGGCTGCCAGGCCGAGATTGGTGTTAGCAGTGCCATGGCTGCTGCTGCACTTACCGAGTGCCTCGGTGGCACACAGCGCCAAACCTTAATGGCTGCCGAAATAGCCATGGAGCATCACCTGGGCATGACCTGCGACCCCATTGGTGGCCTGGTACAGGTGCCCTGCATTGAACGCAATACCATGGGTGCCATAAAAGCAATTACTGCCAGCCAGCTGGCCATGCAAAGCACGCCTGATTATGCCAAGGTAAGTTTAGATGGTGTAATAAAAACCATGTGGGAAACCGCTTTGGATATGAATCACAAATACAAAGAAACTGCAGATGGGGGATTGGCGGTAAATGTGCCGTTGAGTTTAAGCGAATGCTAAATGTATTTTTTATCCGGTGCTGCTTTTATTCATGAAATTTACAACTTCCCGGATAGATTTTGCGATCTCTGTATATACTTTGGCCCGTTCTCCTCCAACAGCAAAAGTATCAATAGGTGTAGCGTTTTTTGGTAAAGCCTGAATTGCGGCAAAGGGCAAATCCCCAAAGTCGCAACTGCTTGCCATTATCGGAATAACTCTTGCGGTTTTGTTTTTATGACGTTCCATAGCAATCACCAGTTCTTCTTTCCAGATGTATTTTGAATTAAGAAAGCCTGAGCTTATTAAAAGGATTATGATATCAGCATTCCTTATTTCTGCAAGTATCTGCTCATTCCATTCATCCCCCGGAAGTATTTTTCTATCATTCCAAACCTCTATTAAATCACTTTCTTTTAATCCAAATAAATGTTCATCAAGCTCGTTTTTTATTGCTTCATCTTTGTGAGCATAGGAAATAAAGGCCTTTAATTTTTTGCCTGGCATAATTTTTATTGTTTTTTCTGTTCCAGCATATCTTTATTAATATCGTATTTCTTAAAGATTTGTTCAGTTGTTTGTGGCTGGTATTTTCCAAGCCATACCTCAATCTGTTTTTTGGGGGCTTTCATTTTCACGAAACTTACATTTACCGGTAACCTGATCTGCCTTTGAACCATCCCTGCCAGTTTCATAGCCTCCTGCCTGTCAATGTCATAAAAATAACGTACGACCGGATCGAAAGAATTTTTGCTGACAATTTCGGGCTCAGGACAGATATACTGATTTTGCCAGCCTTGCTGCAGCTTTTTAGCCAGATCATTGTAGTCCTTGGTAAACTGTATAAAAACGGTGTATTTAATTTCCTTTTCCTGCATTTCTTTGATACTGGCCGGCGTTATAAGCTTCTTTATCTTTTCCCGGGTTGCTTTATTAATAAGGGAATCGTTATTGCTTACAACATCTTCACCGGGTTTTGCTTTTTTTAATTCAGCCAGGTTTATCAATAAAGAGTTTGTGATTTCCTGCAGTGAATCATAATTGGCGTTACTGCTTGCTAATTTATTATTTTGAGAGGCCAGGGCTTCGTTTGTTGAATCAGCCTTTATCAGGGTTGCCTGGGCCAGTGCCAGTTTTAAGCTCTCATTTTCTTTTTGTTCTTTTTTTAATTTACCGGCAAGGAAAATAATTGCAAAAGCCAGCAGGCAAAATAAGCTGACGCTCATTATGGTCCATCTTTTGGCATTCTTTTCATTTTCTATAAATCTTTGCAGCAAATCAATATTTTTATGGTCAGTAGACATGGGGTTAAATTTTTAAAGATGAAATGTTGGTGGGGAACAATAGCCTGCGGAGTATCAGCAGATCTATACAAACAAACAATAAAAAAGCAATACCCGAAATTATCCAGTCATTAAAAAATCTGTAAACCACTATCGAGGAAAAAATGCCGATAAGAAAAACCACGGATGCAAGTATCCAGTAAAACGTACGGTTGTTATCACTTTTTCTGCTTGCTTTTTCGCCAAAAACAGATTGTTTCAGATCCTGTACAATTTTTGTACATACTTCATTGAAGTTTGTGTGCAGGTCAATCGGTTGTTGGTCTTCCGGTAAGATTGTGTCTTCAAACCTGCTGAAAGTGTGATCAGTTTTCCAGTCGTAAGAACTAAGTAAAACAGGGATAACTTTTTTTTCTGAGGCAACCGAATATTCAATTTGCTTCTTGCAGGCGGTGTCGTTGGCTGAATAAACACTTAGTAAATGCAGTAAAATATCTGATTCAGAAAGCTTTTGCCTGATTACTTCCTCGGTATCATCGCCCCCCATCAGTTTGTCTTTATACCAAAATTCAGCTTTATCATGTAAGACAGAAAAATGAAGACAGAGATTGTTGAATTGAGTCTTATCCGTGTCGGAATAGGTGAAAAATATTTTTTTCTTTTGACTCATATAAGAAGAGATTTTTTATCTCTTGCTAAAATACCTGTATTATTTTATAAAAGCAATACCACAAACCGGGTATTGCATACCTGTTGCAGAGCGGGAGTATTTAAGCGGTAATTATCTAAATCCCATATTTCCGCTTAATATCCCTGTCCGTTTCCCGTTCTTTAATACTATCCCGCTTATCGTAATTCTTTTTTCCTTTGCCCAGGCCAATTTCCATTTTATAATAACCGGATTCGGCTAAGAATAATCTTAACGGTATGATGGAATAGCCTTTCTCTTTGATCTTGTTCTCCAGCTTTTTTAATTCACGTTTGTTAAGCAGGAGTTTTCTTTCCTGCAGGGGTTCGTGGTTGCTGTAAGTGCCAAAGGAATATTCAGATATGTGCAGGCTTTTTACAAACAACTCTCCCTGGTGAAAAATGCAGTAGCTATCGTTAAAGCTGGCTTTGCCGGCCCGCAATGATTTTATTTCGGTACCGCTAAGTACCATACCTGCTATATAAGTTGCTTCAAAAAAGTATTCGTAATGCGCCTTGCGGTTTGTAAGTTCCAATGCCTCTGTTTTTTTGCAAAGGTATTGGGTTTTTGGTTGTTTGAAAATCTAAGTAGAAGTCATTGCTAATAAAAAGAACCTGGTAGATCATCATTCACAACTCCTAACACTAAATACCAACTCACTGCCATTCTTCACAACAGTAGTAATTACATTATTAAAAACTCCATTACCGTTTTGTTTCAATAACGAAACACCGGTATTGTATTTTTCCAGGATAAATGCCAGCACCATTTCATCGGTACAGTTGTATTTATATTTCATTTCTCTGGCTTCATCTGTAATAGTAACCGGAAAACCGGGCGGACCACCGGCAAAAGCAGGCGGCTGGGGCGGCGTATTTTGAATAAATGTAAGAGCGTTTTTTATATCAGTAACAATTAGTGCATATGCCGTACCATCGAGGGTAAGTACAAATCTTGTTTTATAATTGGGATTGTTTTTAATCATGTTGATCAAGCCATAAAAATCACCGGCATCGGGCGGCAAATTGTTGGGGTGATTGTGCAGATCGGCAAAGGCATTTGCAATGGCGGGCACTTTGCCACTGGTGGCACTGCCATTTGATATGGATGATGCAATGAAATTACCGGCAGCATCTTTTCCAAAGCTGATGCAATGTTCTTTCATATCCAATGCATAAGCATTTTTTATATTGGCTAAAGCAAGGTGGTACAAACTATCCTTTGCAAACAATGTTGCAGCGGCAGCACCAGCTTTTGCTTCTGTACATGGATCGGGCTTTTGAGAATGGGGTATGCCTGCAAAAAGCAGGCTGGTAAAAAGATTGAATATAGCGGGCAGGAAGATCATGGGCTGAGATTATCTGATTATCGTCACATACCCCGTTAGCGGGTCTCTGCCGCTGCCCGGTTCAATAATGTAGTAGTATGTATCCGTGGGTACCTCCTGGCCTTTGTAGCGGCCATCCCAGGCTATGTAGCGGCCGCGGCTTTCAAATACCTTTTGCCCGGCACGGGTAAATACCGTTGTATGCTGGCTGGTATATTCATCCAGGTATTGTATCTCCCACAAATCATTAATGCGGTCGTTGTTGGGCGAAAATGTGTTTGGTATGCGTGGTATTTTTAAAACATCTACATACATATCATCGGTAACCGAGCAACCTCCTTTGCCCGTTACGGCCAGGGTGTACAAAATATCAAACCTGGCATCAACCATTTTTGGTGATATGAGGGTTGGGTTGTTCAGGTATTGGGACGGGGTCCATAAATACTGCAGTTCGTTTCCGGTGGCAGCAGCGTTGATGGTGATGGTTGCGCCTTCCAGCACGGTTCTGTCGGGCCCGGCATTGGCAGTGGGATAGGGGTGAACGGTTATGGGTTTGCTTAGTGTTTCTGTTTTGCAGCCAAAACTGTTTACAGTGTACAGGCTAATATTATAAGTTTGCGGAGCTGTATAAATGTATAAAACGTTTTGTGTGTTTCTTATTCTTCCATCGCCCAGGTCCCAGTTCCACTGCACGGTTGCGCCATCTATACTATTTGTTGAGTCGGTTAAAAATACCGCATCGCCGATACAAATATTTGTCTTACTCATTCCAAAATTTATTTTTGGTTGAGGATGAATTGTATTTACCAGGATGGTCGTATCCTTTACACATCCGCCATTGCTGGTTACCCTCAGGTACACCTGGTACTGGCCTGTATCCGTATATACATGTGTAGGCGTTTTAAGTGTTGAGATATTATTGGGGCTTAAGGGGTCATCAAAATTCCATCTGTATTGAAATAAGTTTTCTGATCCGTCGGATATACTGGACAGGTTTGCAAAAGTGATGGAAGCATCGGGTAAACAAATTGTATCGGGAAAAGCAAAATTGACAACAGGTTTTGGCAATAAAGCAAACGGAATGGCAGAACCCGCTACCGAAGGTGTATCACATTCGCTAAGAAGGGTATTACCATCGCTGCCAACTTTAAGCACAATCTGAAAGTTGCCCGGCTGCAATAAAGTGGAATTGAAATGAACAACAATCCGGTTGGTTAATCCACTTACACAATTTAACGGCAAAGCATTGGTGATGGTAACAGGGTAGGTGCCGGTAACAAAAAAATCGCTGCCATTGGATGCTACTGAACTGCATTGTACGGGATCGGGCAGCACAATTATCAGCGAATCGGTATTGCATTTATTATTGGTAAGGCTATCAAAAGGCACAGGGAATGGCGACAGTACCGTAAAAGGAATTGCTTCATTAACAGGAATTCCATTGTTGCATAAATCTAATACTGTATTGGTATCGGAACCATTTTGGGCAATCAAACTATAATTTCCAAAGGGAAGAGGGGCACTAAAAGTAAGCAATACCGAATCCATAATATCGAAAGCATTGCTGCAGCCAAAACCAACGGCGCTGGTAATGCTTGCTGCCGGCGGGCTTATCCTGAAATCAGTTCCATTGGCCGTCAGTGTGCTGCACTTCATCTTTTTATTAAGCTTCACCAGTATTTTGCTGCCATCGCAGCTTGCTAGGCTTGCTGTAAACATATGCGGGGGTATAGTATCGGTTATTACAGCCGTATTGCCGGGGCCGCCAAAGGAAAGCCCGTATCCAAACTGGGTATCTTCAAAATGGCTTACCAGTAAAAGATAATTATGTCCGGCAATCAGATCCGGCATCAGGGTAAAACGGTTTTGCCAGGTCCCTTCACATTCAATCAATGAAACGCCGCCAGAGTCTTCGCATGCACCCGTTACTCCCGGATTACCCGACCAGCTGCATACAACAAACGTAGTAGTATCAGTATAAATATCCTGGGGATTTTTTCCGGTGATATCAAATATCTGCCAGTCATAATCTTCGGTAATGGTGTTAGGCGTAATAAAGAAAGCAAGCTTTCCACTCTGGAAGCAGGTGAATTTATACCAAAAGGGATTCTTGTCTGTATACAAGGTATCATCTATACATGGTGTAGCAACTCTTCGTCCGCCGCATAAGGGTACGGTATCCATGTAAAATATGGCTGTGCCGCAAACCGGAAAAGCAGTTTCGGGATTTTGGCCAAGAATAGTGCAGGGAGTAAGTTGTGCAGATGCGTTACCCGATATCAGCAACAGGATAATTATAAATATGGGTAGCCTGTTAAGCAGCATAATTTTTAATTATTAATACTGCAGATTGCTGTGGCCAATTTAATAATACCTGCAGTAAATATTAACCTTTAAACAGAACCAACAAGTTACCTAATTTTTCCTTTAAATTCCTGCGGTGAACAATAAAGTCTAAAAATCCATGCTCCAGTAAAAATTCGCTGCGCTGGAAGCCTTCGGGCAGGTCTTTTTTAATTGTTTCTTTAATTACCCTGGGGCCGGCAAAGCCAATCAGGGCATCAGGTTCGGCACAAATCACATCGCCCAGCATGGCAAAGGATGCGGTGGTACCTCCAAAAGTAGGATCGGTACAAAGAGAGATATAGGGTATTTTTTTATCGCTGAGTTGAGACAGTTTTCCGGATGTTTTTGCAAGCTGCATTAATGAAAAAGCACTTTCCATCATACGGGCACCGCCGCTTTTATTAATGATCATGAACGGGATGTTGTGCAGGATGCAATAGTCGCATGCACGGCTTATTTTTTCGCCCATTACACTGCCCAGGCTGCCACCGATGAATTCAAAATCCATGCAGGCAACCACCAGGTCGTTACCATTTATTTTTCCATGTGCAACAGTAATGGAATCATGGATGCCGGTTTTGGCATAGGTTTCTTCCAGCCGTTTACCGTATGGTTTCAGATCAACAAAATTTAAATAATCCTTTGAAATGATGTTGGCAAAAAGTTCGGTGTATTGATTATCATCAAACAGTATTTCAAAATACTCCTGGCTGCCAATGCGGTGGTGGTATTCGCATTTGGGGCAAA
>JAOAUI010000077.1 GCA_030157685.1 Ferruginibacter sp.
GTGTTGATCAGTTTTTCAAATTCTTCAACAGAAGATGATTGTTTAAACATTTCCAAAGCGCCCTGCAGGCTGAAGTTATCGCCGGGCATCCCGGTAGAATCTGTTTGTGCTTTAACGCTTACTGTTGTTGCCACAAAGCACACAACAAGTAAAAAAAGTTGCTTTAAATTTTGCATGGTAATAATTTTTGTTTGTGTAAGACTTTGTTAATTTATCAAAGTTTAGTTGCCGGTATTTTATTTTTTCTACCCAAAAATATATTTACCCGTTTATTTTAATATCACCCCAACGGGTTATTTCTATTTGCTTTTAAATAATTGCTTTGATTAAAAAGAATGCCTACATTTGCAACATTGTAGCAAAAAATAAGTTTTGTTTGAAAACCAGACCATAAAAAAAATAATAGCCGCTGCCATGCTGATGCTGTTTGCATTCAGCATTACGCCTACCATTGTTTTTCATAACTGGCTGGCCGATCATAGCGATACTGTAAAAAAATCTGCTGAAACAAAGGGTGAGCAACTTGGTAAGCAAACTTTCAATTGCCACTGCGATCATATTGTTGCCGAATCGCCTTTTACCGGGCCTGATAACGCAATCACCAGTTTTCCTGCAACAGCTTTTTCTTTATTTAAGGCAGAACTGCAGTTTCAATACACTTCTTCGCCTTACATTCATTATTCTTTACGTGGGCCACCAACTGTTTAATATGTATTCTTAAACCGGTAAGTGCCTTTTCATTTTATAAGATGAAAAGTACAATTACTGAAATTGAAAATTTATTAAAACAGTATCTATGCGTAGTTTATCAATCCCGTTCTTAACGTTGTTTATCATTATAGTAAGCAGTACAAATTCTTTTTCGAAAAGCAGCTCATATAAAAATATCATTTTCGTAAACGGTACCTTTTCCGGTAAAATAACCGATGCCAAAACCGGCGCAGCCATTGAAGGAGCAACTGTTTATATTTCCGATATCAGGTCAGGCACATCAACCAATGCTTCCGGTAATTTTTTGATCAGCAATATTCCGCAGGGCACTCACCTGGTTGAGATATCCCATATCGGTTACAGCAATATCATAGAAAGCATCGAAATAAAGAACGACGTTAAAAAAGATTTTGCGCTCACAGAATCCATCATTGAAAACAATGCAGTGGTAGTAACCGGTGTAACGGGTGCCACACAATTAAAGAAAGTTCCGTTTGCAGTAAGCGTAATGCGTAAGGAAGATTTTTTCAGAAATACCTCTTCCAATATTATTGAATCGCTTACCAAAATTGGCGGCGTATCAACATTGGCTACCGGGCCGGCCATTTCAAAACCGGTGATACGTGGACTGAGTTACAACCGTGTGCTCACCATCAATGATGGTGTACGGCAGGAAGGGCAACAATGGGGCGATGAGCACGGCATTGAAATAGATGAAGCCAGTGTAAATAAGATTGAATTGCTGAAAGGCCCTGCTTCTATCATTTACGGCAGCGATGCCATGGCAGGTGTTGTAAACATTATTACCAATGTGCCGGTACCGGTAAATACCATTAAAACAAATTTATCAAGCAACTACCAAACCAATAATAACCTCAG
>JAOAUI010000078.1 GCA_030157685.1 Ferruginibacter sp.
ATGCAGTTATCATAATCCCAGCCAATCATATTTGTACCTTCTTTTTTAATAACACCTACAATGGTTGCTTTCTTGCCTTTTACATCAACCTGCTTACCCAAAGCCCTTGTGGTGTTACCAAATAGGTTTTCGGCATTGGTAAACCCAATTAAACAAACATTGCTGCCGGCATTAAATTCGCTGGCCGAAAAAAAACGCCCCTGGTCAAAACTAAGTGGCTGAATAATCATTTGCTCCTCGTTTACGCCATACACACTTACGCTTTGCAGCACATCGTCTTTATGAGAAATACTGCCTCCCGTTTGCATTAAAAAAGCAATATCCTCCAGCAGCACTGCACGCTGCCTTACCATTTCTGCTTCTTCGTATTTGGGTGTTGGCCGGGCCATAAATTTCCAGATGGGTTGGTCGGGGCCGCCGCTGTAATCCCATTTATCTATGTAAATGGTATTGCTGCCGAGGCTTTTTACTTCGTTTTGAATGTTGCGTTCCAGGCTGTTTACCGTTGCCAGTACACCAATAATGCAGAATATACCAAAAGCCACACCTGTAAGGCTTAGGGCCGTACGCAGTTTGTTAACCTTCAGCTCCTGAAAAGTCAGCTTTAAAGAATTGCGGAGAATATTCAGCGTTTTACGCATAACCCAAAATTACGTTTTGCATTTTGATTTAAGTTCGAAAATATATGAATGGTTTTTTGAACCTGGCATTTAAATCTTTATGCAACTTCATTGGCAGTTTATCCTGAGCGAAGCCGAAGGGCACTCTTGTACCATATAACTTTATTCATCCGTTTTCAAACCTTACCTTTGCCGCTCAAAAATACGACGTACACAATTCGTGTAATTCGTGTAATTCGAATAATTAGTGTACATGAAATACATCAACGAAATAAACAAACGCAAAACATTCGCCATCATCAGTCACCCCGATGCCGGTAAAACAACCCTTACCGAAAAATTCCTGTTATTTGGCGGCGCCATACAAACTGCCGGTGCTGTAAAAAGCAATAAAATTAAAAAGCATGCCACCAGCGATTTTATGGAAATTGAGCGCCAGCGTGGTATTAGTGTGGCAACCAGTGTAATGACCTTTGAATACGACGGACATTTGATTAACCTGCTGGATACACCCGGCCATAAAGACTTTGCTGAAGATACTTACCGCACATTAACAGCGGTTGATAGCGTAGTGCTGGTAATTGACAGCGTAAACGGAGTTGAGGCTCAAACCCGCCGCCTGATGGAAGTAATTGCAATGCGTAATACGCCGGTGATTGTTTTTATTAATAAAATGGACAGGGATGGTAAGAACCGTTTTGACCTGCTGGAAGAGATTGAAAATGAATTAAAGATACAGTTGCACCCTATGACGGTGCCCATCAACAGTGGTAAAGATTTTAAGGGTGTGTACGATCTGCATAAAAAAAGCCTGGTTTTATTTACAGCCGGTACAAAGGCCAATGATGAGGATGTGGTAGAGATAAAAGACCTGAATGATGCAATACTGGATAAAAAAATAGGAGAGAAGGATGCCGCTACTTTGCGGGAAGATGTGGAACTGATTGACGGAGTGTATGGCGAACTGCACGAAGCAGATTACCTGAGCGGTAAAACAGCCCCGGTATTTTTTGGCAGTGCTGTAAACAACTTTGGAGTAAAAGAAATGCTGGATACTTTTATACGCATAGCCCCAACCCCCAGGCCAAGGCATACCACCACCAGGGATATTAAACCCGAGGAAGATAAATTCAGCGGATTTATTTTTAAGATACATGCCAACCTGGATCCCAAGCACCGTGACCGCATTGCCTTTTTAAGAGTATGCAGCGGCCGCTTTGAACGCAACACCTATTACCATCATGTGCGTATGGATAAGGATCTCCGCTTCAGTAACCCATATAGTTTTTTGGCCCGCCAAAAAGAAGTGATTGAAGATGCTTACCCGGGTGATGTGGTGGGTTTATTTGACACGGGAAACTTTAAAATTGGCGATACCATGACCGAGGGAGAGGATTTTTTCTTCACCGGCATACCCAGTTTTTCGCCTGAAATATTTAAAGAGGTAGTTAACAAAGATCCAATGAAAACCAAGCAGTTGGAGAAAGGATTGTTACAGCTAACTGATGAAGGTGTAGCCCAATTATTTACCCAGTTTGGCGGCAATAAAAAAATTATTGGCTGCGTGGGCGAACTGCAGTTTGAAGTGATACAATACCGGCTTTTGCAGGAGTATGGAGCATCGGTGCAAATGAATAACCTGCCATTTTTTAAAGCCTGCTGGCTTACCAGTAAAGACCCAAAAAAGCTGGAAGACTTCATCAAATACAAGCAAGCCAATATTGCCGAGGATAAAGACAACCACCTGGTTTACCTGGCTAACAGCGAGTGGTTTTTAAATACCGAGATACAGAACAACCCGGATATTGAATTTCATTTTACGAGTGAGATACATAAATAATTTGATGATTTGAAGATGAGATGATTTGGTGATTGAGCATTATCAAATCATCAAACTACCAAATTATCAAATCGCTATTCCCGCAACTTAAACGAAACTGAACCATTTGTTTTTTCTGTACTCTTTATATTCAGCTCAATTCTTTTCTTACCATCATAAATCACCATCAGTGCTGTATTTGGCGGTATGCTACCCAGGTTTTCGGCATACATTACCAGTTCGTTACGGCTGCCGGCACCACGGGCTATTTTAATAACAAAAGTGAGTGGTTTATCTGTAAGCCGCTTGTGAGTGGTAAGAATTTTATCGTTGTAAATAAGGGTAATGCTGTCTCCATCAATTTCTGCATTATCATACAGTGTTATTGAGAGCGAATCATTATCTACTGTAATCTCTTTTATCAATTCATTTTTTCTTTTTTCCAGTTCAACTACAGGTTTTACCAAAGCCGGCGTATCAAGTTTTTCCGGCGGCTTGTTTTCATTACACAGAGAAAAAATTTCTTTATCATTTAATGCCCGGTTGTATATCCTGATATCATCCAGGTCGCCATTTAACCAAAACGGAAAAATATCATCATCCGATTTTCCAAAAAACAGGTCTTCATCATTGGTGAATGTTTCGGGAAATACAACTTCGTATTTTAACCGGCAATCAACATACAGCCTGGCAGTGCGGCCATCATTGGTGTATAAAACATTATACCATTGATTCTTTTTGATAAAATCGCCTCCATAGGGTTTCAGCACGGTGCCGGTTCCCCTGAAATTCTGATGAAGGGTATCGCAAACTGCACCATTACAACCCGTTCCCAGCGTATATAATGCATCATCAAAGCGCAAAGCATAATTACCGGGGTTGTAATTGCCGCCGCCTTTGCTGATGAGTTGGCTGGCATGGCATATATCGTAATAAAAACCGGTTGGCCTCACCCAAACAGAAAGGGTAATTTCTTTACCAAAATTAATTGAGGGTTTATTGGCGATACGCATATACTGGTAAACACCGTTAAAGTGGTAGGCACTGTTTTGGTTTCCAAACCTGTCGGTTGTAATGGTGGCGTTATTAAAAATGGGGTTGTTGTTATTGCCGCTTGCATCATTGGCATTACCGTTGAAGGGATAGTAGGCTTTAAGGCCTGCATTCAGATCAACCTGGGCATAGCAAAACTGAACAAAAAATAGCGGGATTAAAATTTTTATCATGGATCATTAAAATATCCTGCCACGTTTATAATTGGTGTACACATTCCTTGGCCTCTGTATCAGTAAATTGGCGGACAGTTCAAAGCTACCATTTTTGGGGCTATATTTTTTCAGGTTTGAATTTATAATATCATATGTTAAGCCCATTTGAAAATTATTATTGTCAAGGCCTATATATGGCAGGATGGCTTCACCAATCCTGAACCAACTTCCCACATATACCGAAGTTTGTTCGCTTACGGAAATACCGTAAGCAATGCCTACATTTTTTTCTGTGGCCGCAGCCTGGTACATATACAGACCGCTCAAAAAAAGTTCGTTTCCATTATTACCTACCGAAAACTTTGATCCGGCATGTACAGTGTAACGCATAGGTAAGCGAAAGTCGCCGTTTTTTAAAAAACTGGTATTGGGCCTTATCAAATGATATAATGATCCTCCCACATACACTTCTGTATTTTCTGTTTTATACCTGTATAAAAGACCTGTACTTAAATCAACATAATCACTCCTGGTGCGTACAAAATTTTCGTTAGAAGGTATATTGGTATCAAAACCACTTCCGTTAAACTGATTTGCAAAATCAAGCCCTGCCATATTTATTTTCCTGGAAACATAAGTAAATTGAAAACCTATGCCAATATTATTTTCTCCATATTCATCAAGCGCTTTATGATAAGAACCTGATGCAGAAATATTGATACTATTGAATGACCCGGCAAGAGATTGATCGAATAAAGCCATAATACCTGCTCCGAAAATGTCTTTTTCCGGAAGTTTTGACTGCATAAGTTTTGTATCGAAACTTAAGGTACTGGTAACATAAGGTGAACCTAATGACCACCACTGCTGTCTGAAATTGGCACTCGCCCGGTGATCTCCATCAAAATAGCCGGTCATAGCGGGATTAAGTGTGAGTGGCGAGGCAAAGTACATGGAAAAATGCGGATCCTGTGCTTTTACCGTTATGTGAAAAAATACAAGTAATATTATATGAATACATTTAGTGTATTTGGTAATCATGGCTTATTGAATTAGTAAAGTATTGCCGTTTTTCCTGATTGTAATGTTGTCTATATCTACACCTTCTACTACCCAGGTATATGTTTCTACCGGTTGTTTTTTGCCTTTAAAAGTTCCATCCCAGCCGTCTTCAGGTCTGCCGCTGGTGGTTTCAAATAAAAGGTTGCCCCACCGGTTATATATTTTAAAATAATTCAGTTGTTTTATGCCAACCAGTATCGGATATAAGCGATCATTACTTCCATCGCCATTTGGAGAAAATCCTCTTGGTACATAAATACCTTTTTTACCTTTTATCTCAACCAATTGTGTGTCAACCACAATGCAGCCCGAACCTGTATTGATACGTACGTTATATTCCTGGGTTTGTGAATAATAGAATACAGGGTTAGAAATTGTATTATTGCTTATCCCAATATTCGGCAACCATTGAAAACTAATTCCCCCGATATTACGTGCCTGCAATTGAAGTTGCTGGTATGGAAATGCGCTAAGCGTTGCATACCTTGTATTGGCCGGTGCTGTTGCCAGTGTAATTAAAACAGAATCTGTAGATGAGCAACCTTGCGTATTGGTAACAGTTACATAAAACTTTGTAGTAGTTGAAATTGTAGCTATCGGATTTTGTATGAACGGATTATTAAGCAATGCAGCCGGTGACCATGCATATGTTGCACCTGCGCCCGCGTTCAACTGAACAGTTGCAGGTAATGAAGCCTGGCATACCGTAGCATCATTGCCGGCATCGGCAGTAAAGTTTGATATCGTAAGTGTTTTTGTAACGCTGTCTTTACATCCATTTATATCTGTTACCACTAATTTTACAGTATAATTTCCCGGGCCGGGATAAGTGTGTGTTGTGTTTTGTGTATTGGATGTTCCTCCATCGCCAAAACTCCATTGCCAATTATTGATTGGACTTGTATTTGTATAGGCTAAACCATTAAATACAATATCGAAACAGGAGTTGATATTGTTAATACGCACAGAATCTATATTTGCAAGAACCGTTAAGTTTAAGGTTCTTATACTGTCGCAACCATTAGCTGACGGAAAGGTATCTATGTATGTTCCTGAAGTTGAGTGTCCTCCGTAACTCAAGCCCCGGCATATTGAAATATTAATTATTGAGGTTATTGGCAATCCGCAATTGTTGGTAAGTGGGGCATTGATTGTATTATCACGGGTAATAGTAGGGTCAAGTGTACCATTAAGTGACGGGTTATTAACAGCATTTTTTAATACCAATCCACTACTTTCGTTCGATCTGTAATAGGCTGCCAGCCCGGTTTCGGTACCTGTAAGGCATTTATTGTAATTAGCCTGTATTTCTGCGGCCGATCTGGGTGTTTTCCAAATCCTGATTTCATCCATCTTGCCTGCAAAGCCACTATCCTGGAATACTATATATGTGCTGATCCTGGTTAAGATATTCCTGGAGAAAGGTAATCCTGTATTGGTTTTTGTATCTACTAAAAGCCCGTTAAAGTATAACTGAGTTTGATTGGTTGAATAATTTCTGACACCTGCCACATGATACCATGTATTGGGTTGAAAACCTCCCGGCGGCCTGTAAAATACCGGGTTATTGTCCCGGGATGCACAGGTGCCGGATCCATCAACAACAAAGCCAATAGCGTTTCGGGGTAAAGTCTGCCACCCGAATCCCAACTGAATATCTTCACATGTAGTAGCATCTTCACTGATGATTAAAGACTGGCCCAACCGAAGTGTATTGTCATTATTTTCATACCAGCTGCTATTGAACCAGGTTTCCCAGGTAAAACCTGTATTTGCATAATATTCCTGGCTTAGCGGAAGCCTTACACAATCATTGCCATGAAGATTTATTACTCCTTTACAACCTTCATTACACCCACCAAGTGCATTCACTTCATCTACATTTAAAGCCCTGTCATAAATCCTTACTTCATCAATATCGCCATTAAGCCAGTAAGGGAAAGCGGCAGCAAATGTCTTACCTATAAAAAGGTCATCGTTATTGTTGAAAGTAAGGCCGGCCTGCGAGACAGAATTTTTTAAAACACAATTAATATATAAGCGTGCTGTAGTTCCATCATAAGTAACTATAACGCTGTACCATTGATTTGCCTGAATATAAGGTGTATAGCCTGGAGCAGGTGTCATACAACCAATTCCGTAAAAGTTCTCCACTGCAGGATTAAGTGACCCCGAGCAATTGGCTCCGTTTGTACCAGCATTATCATCATACCAAATTGCATATAATCCTGCTGTGTTGCCACTATTTCCTTTAGTAACAACTGCATTGCCATGGCAGGGGCCGGAATAGAATCCCATTGGTTTTACCCATGCACTCAACGATAGTTTATTACCTGTATTTAAAGATGCATTATTAGGTACCTGCATATAGTTGGTAGCACCATTAAAATGGTAAGCACTGTTTGGGTTTCCAAGCCTGTCGGCAGTTAATGTGGCATTATTAAAAACAGGATTATTATTATTGCCACTTACATCATTGGCATTGCCGGTAAAAGGGTAATAAGCTCTTAAGCCTAGGTTAAGATCAACCTGGCCAAAACACAAGCTGGCTAAAAACAACAAGGGTAAAAAAACAATTTTCATGGAATAGTATTAATCATAGCAAATATATTATTAAATACCTGTTATGTAACAGGAGAATTGATAATATATTTTTGTTACAATGCTTTCTTACTGAGATTGAAACACCCTAATGCTTACTTTAAATACTTGTTTGATAAAATATGCGGTGGTTCATCGGGGCTGCGGTATTCCTCATTTCTTACCTTGTGGTCCAAAACATGCAATTGATACATGTGGTTTATCCATGGTGCATTTGCAAGCAATCGGGTTGACCGGAGTACTTTGGAGAAATCAACAATTTTGCGAAGATTATTCGCAGCATTAAATTCTTCTACAGCAAGTAACTCTCCCTGGTAGGGATTGTGGTTTGCCATCATTATATCATCCAAATAAATTAATGTATTTGGTAAAAGCAATGTTGAGTTTAGTGCGGTTAAATAATGTAAGATGGCTATGGTGGAGGAATAGTAATCAACATCAATTGATATAAAGGCAACGGGCGCTTTTAAAGAAGCAGTCCAATCGCTTTTAATCAGGTCCATAATAATGAGTTCGGTGTTCTTAGGTAAAATGTAGATCAACTTATTTCTGTCCTGCATCGGAAAATCTCCGGTGGCATAAATTTCAGGATGATCTTTGTACCCCGCTGTTTGTGGCATTCCTTCACCAGAGTCGTAACCAAGTACATTAATTTTAACGCCCAGGTCTTTCTCAATTTTATCAGCATACAATGCCATGGCCAGCAAGCCCCTGCCGTTTGCTACCCCAAATTCAATTACTGTAATTTCTTTTAATCCCAGTTCTTTAGCCCTTCTTGCACCTTCATAAACACCATAGGCATAATGGGCCAACCGGTAATTGTCGTATTTTATCCTTGATTTAATGCTGCCGAATAAAAACGAAACACAACTCAAAAAATCTACATGAAGTGGGTATGAAAGCCTGGATTTTATAAGGTTTACAGGATAGCGGAATTTAGAGAGCATATAAATAAATTGTTTATAGTAAAAATATTAAATCCCGGTGAAATTAGCCGGAGTGATCTGCTTAAGTTCATACTTAAGTTCTTTTGAGATCTTTAAAGATGTGATGAATTGATGAATCGCTTTTTTATCAATGGCATGTTTACCCCTGGTGAGTTCTTTCAATGCTTCGTATGGCTGCGGATAATTTTCTCTTCTTAAAATAGTTTGAATAGCTTCGGCAACAACAGCCCAGTTATTTTCAAGATCAGCCTTAAGTTTTGGTTCATTTAATAACAGTTTACCAATTCCTTTTTCTGTTGATTTGATGGCCAGCAATGTATGTGCAATGGGTACGCCAATATTTCTTAGTACAGTAGAATCTGTAAGGTCTCTTTGTAAACGTGATACCGGTAGTTTTGCCGAAAGGTGCTCCAGCAAGGCATTTGCAATACCCAGGTTGCCTTCTGCATTTTCAAAATCAATGGGGTTTACTTTATGTGGCATGGCACTGCTGCCAATTTCTCCTTTTTTGGTTTGCTGTTTAAAATAATCCATGCTGATGTAGGTCCACATATCCCTGCAAAAATCAATCATGATGGTATTGATGCGTTTAATGGCATCAAAATGTGAGGCCAGTGTATCGTAATGTTCTATTTGTGTGGTGTACTGCTGGCGTTGTAAACCCAGCTTGGTTTCGGTAAAATCGTTGGCAAATTTTACCCAGTTGTGTTTTGGAAATGCAACATGATGTGCATTAAAATTTCCGGTGGCGCCGCCAAATTTTGCCGTAAATGGGATGTAGCTGAACAACTGTATCTGGTTCTCTATCCGCTCAACAAAAACCATCATTTCTTTTCCTAACCTGGTAGGGCTTGCAGGCTGCCCGTGCGTACGGGCCAGCATGGATACATCTTTCCAGGCAAGTGCCAGTTTGCCAACAGCATGTTGCAGGTTGATAACAGCGGGCAGGTATTCCTGTTCTATACTGTTTTTCCATAGCAATGGAATGGCAGTATTATTTATATCCTGCGAGGTTAATCCAAAGTGAACCCATTCTTTTAAGTGCCCGGCATTGCATGCATCCAAACCAGCTTTAATAAAATACTCCACAGCTTTTACATCGTGGTTGGTGATGGTTTCTGTTTTTTTAATTACTGCGGCATCGGCCAGCGAAAAATCGCTTACCATTTTTTGCAGGTATTGTTTTGTTTTGGCATCTGCCTTAAAAAACTTCTTTTCGGCCAGGAACAAAAAATATTCAACTTCCACCAGCACTCGGTATTTTATCAAAGCATATTCACTGTAGTATTCGCCCAAATGGGCTAATTGTTTACGGTAGCGTCCGTCGATGGGGGATATAGCAGTTAGTTGATTTAAATCCATGATGTTGCTGTAAATTTGCGGCAAAAATACAGTAATTGGCACAGAAGTTAAAGGTAGGAGCAGTTAGTTATTTAAATACAAAACCGCTGATATATGGGTTTGAGCATGGCAAAATGCGGGATGAGATTGAGCTTGTTATAGATTACCCGGCAAATATTGCATCGCATTTATTGCACAACCGCATAGATATCGGACTGGTTCCGGTGGCCATCATCCCTTCTTTAAAAGAGCACCATATCATATCTGACTATTGTATTGGCTGCGATGGAGAAGTAGCCAGTGTTTGTTTATTCAGCGATGTACCGTTGCAGCAAATTGAAACCATTTTACTGGATTACCAGAGCCGTACATCGGTTTCCCTTTTAAAAATTCTGCTGCAGGAGCATTGGAAAATATCGCCCAAACTTATTGCCGGAGCAGCGCATTATGAACAGGAAATTGCCGGAACCACGGCCGGGCTTGTAATTGGCGACCGGGCATTAACACAAAGGTTACATTCAAAATATATTTATGATCTGGGCAGTGCCTGGAAAGAAATGACCGGGCTGCCTTTTGTTTTTGCTGCCTGGGTGAGTAATAAACCGGTTTCCGAAGCATTTATTGCCGCTTTTAATGAAGCTAATGCCTTTGGTTTTTTACATTTAGATGAAGTGATCAGTAAGAACGGATTTGAGGAATTTGATCTGAAAAGCTATTATACCCAATTCGTGAAATTTAAGCTGGATAGCCGAATGAAAGAGGCAAAAGCTTTATTTTTGCGCAAATTAAATAAGTAAGCATGAAGGTTGTATTATTTGCAGGCGGATTAGGTACCCGTATATCGGAGGAAACGGATGTGAGGCCCAAACCGATGGTTGAAATTGGAGGTAAACCTATTCTCTGGCATATCATGAAAATTTACAGCCATTATGGGTTTAATGATTTTATTATTTGCCTGGGATACAAGGGTTATGTTATCAAGGAATACTTCATGAATTATTTTCTGCACAACTCCGATATTAAGATTGACCTGGAGAATAATAATATGGAGATTTTGGGAACCCGTTCCGAATCTTTTAAAGTTACGCTGGTTGAAACCGGCCTTAATACAAAAACTGCCGGCAGGCTGCAGCAGGTTAAAAAATATATTGGCAACGAAGATTTTATGCTTACATACGGCGATGGTGTTTGCGATGTAAATATTACTGAGCTGGTTGATTTTCACAAAGCAAATAATAAAATTGCAACGGTAACATCAGTACAACCCGATGCCCGCTTTGGCGGAATGGATCTAACCGCCGATGGTGTGGTAAACTCTTTCAGAGAAAAAGCAAAGGCCGATGCACAATGGATTAACGGTGGTTTTTTTGTGCTGAAACCCGAAGTATTTGATTACCTGCAAAAAGATATGAGCAATACCATGTGGGAAGATGAGCCATTGGAAAAACTAACAGCAGATAACCAGTTAATGGCATACAAGCACAACGGATTTTGGAAATGTATGGATGCACTGCGTGATAAAATTGAATTGAACGAATTATGGGATAGCAATACTGCCCCCTGGAAAACCTGGAAATAAAATCTACATGAAAGTATTAGTAATCGGCAACCTGGGATATATTGGACCAATGGTTGCAAAACATTTCAGGGCAACACATCCCGAAGCTTTTGTTGCAGGATATGATATTGGATATTTTATTCAGAACTACACAGCCAACGGTGTTGTTGGCGATACGCTTTTGGATAAACAATATTTTGGCGATGTAAGGAATTTTGATGCCGAAACTTTGAATGGCTTTGATGCGGTGATTTACCTGGCAGCCATCAGCAACGATCCAATGGGAAATGCATTTGAGCAACCCACATTGGATATTAATTTTAATGCCGCCGTAAGCATAGCAGAAAAAGCAAAACAACAGGGCGTAAAACATTTTGTTTTTGCCAGCAGCTGCAGTGTATATGGTTTTGCCGATACGGCTCCACGTACCGAAACATCCGATGTTAATCCGCTTACTGCTTATGCAAAATCAAAAGTTTTTGCCGAACAGGGTTTGCAGCCTTTGGCTGATGATAATTTTCAGGTAACCTGCCTGCGTTTTGCAACTGCCTGCGGCTATAGCGACAGGTTAAGGCTCGACCTGGTGCTGAATGATTTTGTTGCCAGCGCCATTGCCGATAAAAAAATAACCATCTTAAGCGATGGAACTCCATGGCGCCCTTTAATTCATGTAAAAGACATGGCCAGGGCGATGGACTGGGCAATACAAAGAAAAGCAGGAGGTGATTTTTTGATCATTAACACAGGCAGCAATAAATGGAATTACCAGGTGAAAGAACTGGCAGCAGCCGTGCAGCAGCATTTTACCGATGTGGATGTAAACATCAATACCAATGCGGCTCCGGATAAACGTTCGTATAAAGTAAGCTTTGATTTGTATGAACAGCTGGCACCTGATCACCAGCCGCAAATAAGCCTGGATGCTGCGGTAGAAGACCTTAAAAATGGTTTGCAGAATATGCAGTTCAGCGATGCAAATTTTCGCCAGTCAAAATTGATACGGCTGAAAATGATCCAACAATTAATGGATAATGCCATTATTGATAATAATTTATTTTTAAAAAAAGGGTAATGAGCAATATCAGTAAAATAAAAGAGAGTTTTAAAAACGATCCACAACTTCAAAAATCTTTCATACAGTCATTAATTGATTTTGAAATTAAAGGCGGACATCCACAAACCAATGTAAGAGATACCGTTTCGGGCCCCTTGGCCGATGAATTGTTTATGGGCGAAAAATTTTCGAAAGAACTGGATAACGGCATCAAAATAAATTTTGTATACAATTCAAAAATTGCCCGTGAGTTTTTATTGTCGCAACCAGCTGTACCCAATCATGTGTGGGAGCCCCAGACAACAAAACTGCTGCTTCATTTTTCGAACAATGCAAAAAATGTAATTATTGCCGGTGCTTATTTTGGCGACCAGGCTATACCAGTTGCTTATAACATAAAAGAGAGCGGTGTCTGTCACACTTTCGAACCCAATAAAAATAATTCAGATCTCATTATCGAAAACGCTGCATTGAATGGCCTCAACAATGTACTGATCAATAACCTGGCACTTTGGAACAAAAGCGGCGAAAAACTGGTATTTGAAGGAGAAGATGCGCTGGCATCAACTGTAACTGCAGCCGAAGCAACAGAAAATGTATTGCATACCATTACCATTGATGATTATGTTGCCGAAAATAAGGTGGGTGAAGTGAACCTGCTGATGATTGACGTGGAAGGCAGTGAAATAAAAGTATTGGAAGGCGCAAAAGCCATGCTGCAAAAATATAAGCCGGTTGTGGTTTTCGAAACACATAGTTTGTATAACGACTGGAGCAATGGACTCGAAAATTCTGATTCTGTAAAGCTGATGACCGACCTGGGATATGAGGTTTTTGCAGTGCGGGAATTTCATCAGAATATTGATACAGGAGATATGCCTGTTGAATTGTTACCAACAAACAGGACTTATTGCGAAACACCGCCACATCATGGATTTAATATGCTGGCCGTACCTTCAAAAAATTTAATTGAAAACAGCCTTTTTAAAATTGTTTATGATCTTAGCCCTAAGCTGATCTTACCTAAGAATGATCCAAAGTTTTCACCATCAAAATTTTAATTAACTGATGATATTTAATCCAACAAAATTAACAGGCGCTTTTACAATTGATGTGCAGCCTTTCCAGGACAGCCGGGGATTTTTTACCCGTACTTTTTGCGAAAAAGAATTTGCTGAACATAATTTGGTGCAGCATTTTGTACAGGCTAATCATTCAGGTACACAAGGCAAAGGCGTGATAAGGGGTATGCATTTTCAACATGCACCCCATTGCGAAGTAAAGCTGGTAAAATGTGTGCAGGGGGCCATTTTTGATGTGATCGTAGATGTACGTGCAGGCTCGCCAACTTTTCTGCAATGGTTTGGCGCAGAGCTTACAGCGGAAAATAAAAGGATGATGTATGTGCCCGCAGGTTTTGCACATGGCTTTCAATCGCTGAGCGATTATTCCGAGATCACTTATATGGTTTCGGCTTTTTATAATAAAGAAAGTGAAGGAGGTGTAAAATACGATGATGCAAAAGTTGCCATTGAATGGCCTTTGCCGGTTTCACTGGTTTCAGATAAAGACCAGGCCATACCAGTGATTAACGCTTCATTTACAGGTGTTACATTATGATGGAGGAAAATAAATTCCCTTTGGTAACAGTTGGTATTCCTACCTACAACAGGGTAATTGGTTTGGAAAGAACCCTGCAATGCATCACTGATCAAACGTATACTAATCTTGAAATAATTATTTCGGATAATTGTTCAACAGATCCATCGGTAGTTGTTTTGCTGGAAAAATTTGCAGCACTTGATAAGCGGGTTAAATTTTATGTGCAGGAAAAAAACCTGACCATCATACCAAATTTTCAGTTCCTGCTTGACAAGGCTGCGGGTGAATATTTTATGTGGGCTGCTGATGATGATTACTGGGATAAAAATTTTATTGAGGTTTGTGTGAACGGGATGCAGGCAGATGCCGGTGTAGTTCTTTGTATGCCAGATTTGAAAATTGTTGAAACCGATGGTACTGTTAAACAAAGCAAACTCAACCGTGGCTTTATGCAGGTTGACCTTTATGCCAGAAATTTTAATTTTGTAAAAAGCACCGGAGAAAATAAATATTTTTTTTGCGGACTTTACAGAACCGCATTGGTAAAGAACATACCTTTTAACAACGACTGGGGTGGCGATCATATGTTTATTTTTGAAACCCTGAGTAAAGGAAAATTTTTATACCTGAAAAACAAGTCGAATTTTTATTATTACAGGGGTGGAAACTCGGGCGATATGGAAAAAGTGCGCAAGGCATTTAACATAACAAACAGATTCTATTTTTTTGAAGGTTATTTTTTAAAATACTTTACTTACCAGTTCAGTTTTAAACATCTTAATTTTTTTCAAAAAACCGGACTGCTCTTTACAAATGCATTGGGGCTTATTTGTAACGAAGACTATACTTTGTATTATATCTTTATCAAAAAACCATTGAAGAGGCTATTCAATAAATTTAAAAAGAAATAAAAGCTACGGGTTGAACATCATACAAAAAATAAAAAGCAAATTGCTGGGATTGCCAAAGTACCCGGTTACTTATAACCAGGATGGGCTTACTACCATACACAATACCGGCTTTATGCGGAATGCTGATTTTATAAAGGCAGAAGCAGCCGGTGCTGCCACGGGTTCATGGAGTAAAATTCATTGGCGGGTGCATACCATTTTATGGGCAGCCAATCAATGTTTGCAGGTTGAAGGCGATTTTTTGGAATGCGGCACCAACAAGGGAGGCTTTGCCCGTGCCATTGTAGAGTATGCAGACCTGGCAAAAGCAAATAAAAATTTTTACCTGCTGGATACATTTGAAGGATTGGCAGATGAACTGCTGACTGACAAAGAAAAAGCTGCCGGAAAAAAAGAGCATTTTGAAAACGAATACAAAGATTGTTATACACAGGTAGTGCAAGCTTTTAAAAATTTTCCTTTTGTAAAAATTGTAAAGGGCATGGTGCCTGCTACTTTAGCTGAGGTCCCTTCAGATAAAATTGCGTTCATGTCAATTGATATGAATAGTATTGTACCGGAGATTGCAGCGCTCAATTATTTTTGGGATAAGCTTTCAAAAGGCGGCATTATTGTGCTGGATGACTATGCTTATGCTACCTGCGACCTGCAATACGAAGCACACAATTTATGGGCTGCAGAAAAAGGAATAAAAATTTTATCGCTGCCAACAGGGCAGGGGCTTATTGTAAAATAATAACTGATAGCAATGAAAATATTGATTACCGGTGCAAATGGATTTATTGGGTCTTACCTGGCCGCATATTTTTTACAAAAAGGAGATGAGGTTATTGCCAGTTCCCGGCAGTTTAATGATTCAACAAAAAAACTGCTGGCAAAAGCAGCCCTGCTTGAGTTAGATGTACTGAACAAAGAAGCGCTTGGCAAATTATCAGTTAATGCTGAGGTTATTATCCATACAGCAACAGCCAATGACATCATTTCAAAAGATACTTTAAAGGGCATCGAGTTATCGGCCGTAGGCACAAAAAATATATTGGATTTTGCCCTGCAGAATAAAATTCCCAAAGTAATTGTGTTTTCAACATTGCAGGTGTATGGTACGGAATTAAGCGGGGCAATACATGAAAACTCGGCCCTGCATTATCAGAATGATTATGGTTTAAACCATCTTTTTGGCGAAATGTATGCTGAGTTGTATGCCCGCCAGGGGAAATTAAAAACTGTTTCTGTTAGGCCCAGCAATGTATATGGCCGTATTTTAACGGATGCTTTTAACCGCTGGAGCCTTGTGCCAGGCTGCTTTTGCAAAGAAGCGGTTGAATCGGGCACTATCACAATCAAGTCATCCGGCCTGCAAATGCGCAACTTTGTAAACCTGCAAAATCTTAGCCGGGCGGTTGATAGTATCCTGCAACATTTTCCCGATAGCTACGAATGCTTTAATTTAGCGTCATCCCAGGCAAATACCATGGTTGAAGCAGCACAAAAAGTAAAAGTGGTATATGAGCAATTGTTTAATAAAACAGTACAGTTGAACATCACAGGCACCGAACCTGCAACAACGAATCATTTTGAAGTAAGCCTGGATAAACTGAAACAGATAGGATTTACAGAAGATGAAAATTATACCATGGAATCGGAGATCAAACAAATACTTAATTATCTAACATCAAAATAAAACAATGAACCCAATTGAGCAATTTAAACAGGAGAGAGCAGATGCCATGGCATTAATGAGTAAAGATGCCGAACTGAAACAAAAGTCGGTTGACTGGATGCTGCATTCTGATAAATACAAATACACGTATAATTTTACCTGGATGGGCCGCCCCATTATTAAATATCCGCAGGATATACAAATTATGCAGGAACTGATATGGGATGTAAAGCCCGACCTGATCATTGAAACCGGCATTGCACATGGCGGGTCCATCATCTTTTCATCAAGCATGATGGAATTGCTGGGCAACGGCGGTAAAGTAATTGCTGTTGACATTGATATCCGTAAACACAACCGGGATGAAATTGAAAAACACCCGATGATGAAAAATATCACCATGCTGGAAGGTTCATCCATTGATGAAGGCATTGTGCAGCAGATAGCCGATTATGCAAAAGGCTTTAAAAAAGTAATGGTGGTGCTCGATTCAAACCACACACACGATCATGTATTGCGTGAGCTTGAAATGTACACCCCGCTGGTAAGTATGGACTCTTATATTTTATTGCCCGATACTTTTGTTGAGTTTTTTCCCAAAGGTTATGTAACCGACAGGCCATGGGATGTGGGCAACAATCCTTACACAGCCATGGAAGCATTTTTAAAAACCACCACTGAGTTTATAAAGGATGAAGCCATTACCAATAAATTATTAATTACAGAAGCATTGGGAGGCGGATACCTGAAGCGTATAGCTTAAGCATCGCCTTAAAATAATGAATGAAGTAAAAGATATAACTCAAAATATGCAAGCCAACAGCGAACCCTTAGTAACTGTTGGCTTGCCTACTTATAACAGGCCCGCCGGATTAAAAAAATGCCTGGAAACCATCGTCAATCAATCTTATAAGAACCTCGAGATCATCATTTCAGACAATTGCTCTACGGATGAATTGGTGCAACAGGTAATTTTGGGATTTGCTGCTAAAGACAACAGGATAAAGCATTTCAGGCAAACAGTTAATATCGGCCTGGAAGAGAATTTTAATTTTGTGTATGCAAAAGCTACTGCCGATTATTTTACATGGATGAGTGATGATGATTATTTTGATACCAATTATATTGCTGAATGTGTAAAGTTTCTGCAACAGCATCCCGATCATATTTTATGCTCAGGCATTGCCAGATATTATTCGGGTAATAATTTTTTGTTTGATGAAAAAATGTTTAAGCTTGATCAATCCATAGCATTAAAAAGGGTGGCTACTTATTTTTCGAAGGCCGGAAAGAACGGGAATTTTTATGGTGTTTTCAGAAACCACCAGTTACAGGCCAGGCCTATTGGAGAGCATGTGGGTTGCGATTGGAGCTTTATGGCTAAAATGGCCATTCTTGGTAAACTTAGTTATGTTTCAACAACGGCCTATCACCGGTCGGCAGATGGTAACTCAGGTACCAGGAAAAAAATGGTGAAGAAGTTTAAGGTCAATCGTTTTAAAGCCCTTTTTTTTGAAACGTATTCTGCTTACGAAATAGCTACGCATATATTTGAGGATGGAGCTGTTAAGGCAAAGTATCCTGCATTCGCCCGGTTTTTGATCATTTGCCTTGTTTTTACACAGGTTAATATGCTGTTGTTCTGGAATTTTGTGAAAAAAATATTCGCAAAGAAGTAATGCAAGGATTGCTCATTGTCTGTACGTTTTATAACAATTACCTTTCTTAATGCAAACTATTGTGTAGTTACGCCTATATTCGCACTTAATTATTTCGTTCCTTACTTTAATTAACTCTTTATGAAATCGATTTTAAAAACATTGGCTTTTTGCCTCCTGGTGAGCTTAACATTCACTGCCTGTCAAAAAGATGTGGTAAATAATGTTATCCAATATCCGCCAACTGCTGACGCCGGCCCTAACCAGGTAATACAGTTACCTGCAAGTCTTACCTTAACAGGAACGGCAACATCAACCAACGGAAATATTGTTGGCTATTTGTGGAGTTTAATTACAGGGCCAAATGTTCCGGTAATTCACAGCCCCAGTTCGCCTTCAACCGCTGTTTCAAATTTAATGGCGGGCACATATCGTTTTCAGTTTATGGTTATAGACCAGGCTGGTTTAACAGGAGTTGATACTGTTTCTGTTACTGTTAATCCTTCTGCCATTCAAACACTTAGTTTGCAGCCTTCGAATAATCCAAATGAAGTTCATTTGGGTTTTTGGAATGGCGATTATTCAAACCATGTAGATATTGAATTAGCCGGTTGTGCATGGACAAGCGGTGGTACACCTTTAAATACGAGGGGGATGTTTAAATTTGACCTGAGCTCAATACCTGTCAATGCAACCATTCTTACGGCAAAACTTTCACTTTTTTCAATGCCTACACCTTTTCTGGGTAATTTAGTTGATGCCAATTCGGGTCCAAACAATACACTTTTAATTGAACGTGTTACGGCAAACTGGACTAATGCAACTGTTACCTGGCAAAATCAGCCGGGGACAGATGTGGCCAGCCAGGTTGTTATTCCACATACAAACCTGACATTCCTTGATCTGATAGATATTGATGTTAAAAACCTGGTTGCACCGATGGTATCTTCAAATAATTATGGGTTTAAAATTCGCCTGCAAAATGAAGTGATTTATAATATCAGGCTATTTAGTTCAAGCAGGTTTACAGATGCATCAAAACATCCAAAACTTGTAATTACTTATCAATAATTTTATTTAATTTAATATAAACTGCCGCATTTTTGTGGCAGTTTTTTTTTGTAGAAAATTAACTGTTAATGAATGTGGCCGCTTTGGCAGCAATATTATCCCAGTAAAAATGTTTGAAATAATCGTTGGAGATTCTTTTATCAGTGTTGAGTAAAATTATTTGGCGTGCAAATTCAGTCCAATCGTTATCGGGTAATACCAGCAGTTTACTCCCTGTAATTTCTTCAGGTATACCAATAGCCCCGCTCCGGGTGCTTATTACAGAAAGATCATAACCCAGGGCTTCCACAACTTTGGTTTTTATACCGCCACCATCAATTACCGGGTTAATAAAAATATCGGCACCTTTAAAATAGAGATTGATATCATCTACAAATCCGGCGTAAATGATATTCTTTTCTTTATAGTTTACTAATCCATTGTATTCAGCCGGTAATTTATTGCCGCATATGATGATCTTGTATTTAAAATCATTATCAGCTAAAAGCAGGGGGTTAATTTTTTCAAGAATGATGTCAAGTGCATCCAGGTTGGGCTTATAACCCAGCGTACCATTGAAGAGTAATATTTTATCCGATGCTTCGATATTGTGTAGTTTGCAAATTGCTTCCCTGGCTGATCGTTTATCTGCCGGGGAAGGAGCTTCGCTTAATTCAAATCCGTAGGTAATGGTTGTACATTTTTCAGCATCGAGTTTAAAATTTTTAATGGCGAAATTTCTGTCATCATCATGAATAAAGAAGTTATGATCTGCCCGCCGGTGAGTAAATCTTTCATAATGCCATAAAATACCCCACCACCATTTGCCCATGCTCTTAAACCGGAGTGATTCGATATTATGTGAATGAACAATGAGTTTTATTTTACAAAACCATTTTAGTAAAATGCCCAGCCAGCCATAATAAGGATGCTCAATGATAAGATGCGTTATTTTTTCTTCCCTGATGATGCGGCTTAAAGTAAAAAAATAAAACGGGTTGATGTACCTGGTTGTAATATTGCTTAAAATGTTTTTAATAGGATAACCTTCTGTTAATGTCTCGCTGTTTTCTTTTATGGTAACACATTTGAGGCTTACATGCTTGCTTAGGTACCGGTTAAAAAAGGCAATACCTTTTTGTCCGCCCATATTGGGAGGTAAAAATTTATAAGGGACCAGGCTTAATATGTTAACCGTTTTATCCATTATTTTTTAATAGCCGTTATATTTACAAAAGGGGCAAACCAATATCCCTTTTTGCCTGTAATTTTTATGATCTTGTTTAATAGACCGGTAATAAGGTTTACTGCCATATACTTATAATGAGTATCCCAAAAGCCGGCTGTGTATTCAAATGTAAATCCCGATCGCTGAATTATATCGAAATAATTTCTACGTGTAATCAGGTTCTCGGCCCAAACACCTGTTTTGCAATCGCAGGTATTGGTATACAAAAATTCAACTATAGGAATTGTTTGTTTTTTTAAATACATATCTACTGCATTGGTAAAATCTGTAAAAGCTCTTCCCCTGGTCAGCCTTACCAAAGCATCAAGATCGGCAGCATTCATTGTTGGTACAAGTTCCTTAATATAAACTGCCCGTTGTTTTTTATATTGTTTTTTTTCTACCTGGTAATGAAGCCAGTAATGTTTTAAACGCATGGCCGGGTTATGATAATTGGCCGTGGTAGTGGCATAACAAAGGCTTGTAATGCCAGACTGGCTGAGCTTTGTGTAAAAATCCCTGAGTTTGTAAATATGTTCTACAACGTTTCGGGAAGCAACAATATCAAAATGAATATGCTTTGCTTTGCCGTAATCTATCACTGCATCAATATCACCTGAAATGTAATCGTCAATGGTAATCTCCAGTTTATCGCAAATTGTTTTTGCATAGCCGGCCCATTGCGGAAAATAATCATTGAAATATACTTTTTTAAAACCAACCATTCCTGCCAATAAAAAAAGAGTTCCCAATCCGGCACCATAATCAATAAAAGAGAGTTCGGTTATTGGTTTATTTATTTTTTTTACTGAACGGTAAATTATATCAGCACTACTCTGAACAGAAAAAAACAAACGGCTGCCGCCATGGTGATTGGTGAAATAGTATTTGCCAAAATCATCAATATCTGTATCGCTGATATCCAGTATGGCCAATTTCTGATATAAATGATTGGCCCGGTCATTTATTAACCGGGCTGTATCATCTTTAATGTCTATAAATTTATGTTCCTGGTTTATATCCAATGTGTATACTATGCTTTTAGATCAGGCGTTGTTTTATTTCTGTTTTTCCAGGCCATAAAAATGCAAAATAAAACAAACAGCACTGCAAAAATATTGCTGTACCTGGCGATCTGTTCGCCCTGTCGTACAGATGCAGGATCAAAAATAAAATCAACAGTATGTTTACCTGCAGGTATAGCCAGTCCTCTTAAAGCGTAATTGGTTTTTACGTACGGTGTTTTCTTTCCGTCAATATAAGCCTCCCATCCGTGCGGATAATATATTTCGCTGAACACAGCAAACTGGTTGCCGGCTGCATTAAACTCATATTTTATTTCATCGTTCTTATTTTCAATTAACCTGATAGTGGCAGTAGAATCGTAAACAGGAGAAAAAGGAACAGCTGCTTTAAAACGCTCATCAACAAATGCAATACCAGCCGGATCAAATGAATCCAGTGCCTTCATTTCTTCATCGGCATTCTTTACAAACTTTACTTCTTTAACCAGCCAGCAATTACCCATTGCAAAAGGGTTACGTACAGCCTGTGTTAGTTTTTGATCACGCTGATCTGGTACAATAACATATTTCATGTTCAGCATGTTCAATACCGGAAAGCTATCTTTAACTACAGGATTGGCGCCCCATCCCTGAATATTTTTATAGATCTGCCTTTCAATAAGATCCTGGTATAAGCCAAGTTTGGCGGGGCTATAACCGCCAATGGTATTGTGTTTATAAGATGCAAGGGCATCGTTGAATGAGTTACCTACATCAACCCCATAACCATTGCCGTTTGGAAATGCCAGGTTAATGATGCGGTAGTAGCCGGTGTCTGTCTTTAACTGTATATCTGCCTGTGTATCGGCATAACTATTTTCCAGGTCAGTTGCATCTATAAAGTTTTCTTCTTTTAAATATCTTTTGCTTACGCCAAACAAATCAATAATGCAGAAAAGAATCAAGGCTGCATAAACAACGGCTGGCTTTATCCAGTTTTTGGCATACAGGAACATAGCAGCCACCAGCACAAATATAAACCCAACTGTGCGCCACATGTCGCCCAGGTAAAATGCCTGGCGGTCGGCTTTTAATGCATTAAAATAACTCCTTGTAAAATCGCTGCCCTTACCCTGCAGGGCCTCGTTTATGTTTTTACGCAGTTCACCGGTTGCAGTATTGCTGAAATCAGAAAAGAAATAAAACAAACCTAACACTGCAATGGTAGCGCCCGCTACAATTAAACATTTTTTAAAAAGTTGCCACAACTTCTCTTTTTCTGTTTTAACAAATTCATTTAAAAAGATTACAGCCAGTAATGCTGCCGAAAGCTGCGGTATGACCAATGCCATAGATGGAGCCCTGAATTTTTTATAAAAAGGAAGATGATCGAAAAGGAAATAGTTTACTGCTTCAAAATTTTTACCCCAGGAGAGTACGATGCCAAAAAGGGTAATGGCAATAAGCCACCACCTGTGTTCACTTTTAGAAAAGAAGGCTCCAAATAAAAACAACAAACACACAATGGCGCCCAGGTAAACAGTACCCTGCGTACTTAGCAATTCACCCCAATACATCGGAGAAGACTGTGCGATCTGTTGTGCGAAGCCTTGTGGAAGTGTTTGTGCATTTTCCTGCAATACTTCAATAGCTTTTGAGTTTTCGCCAAGGCCTTCTGCAGAACTACCGCCAAATGAATTAGGTACCAGCAAGGTCATGGTTTCGGCTTTGCCATAACTCCATTGAAAAGCATAATCTTTATCAAGTCCGCCTTTGGTGGCATTTTTGGTTTCTTTTTGGGTAAGCTCACTGCGGCCACCACGCATGGTTTCTTTGGTGAACTCGTAGGTTGGCCAGTAAGACATGGCCATGGTGCCCAATATAACAGCTCCAATTCCAATGCTGATAATTGCCGAAATAGCTAAATGCTTTATGTTTTTTTTTCTGATGCAGTTTATAATAAAAGGAACGGTCATAAAAACAGCGATCAGCAAAGTGTAATAAACAATTTGCTGGTGAAGCTGGCCAAGCATAAGGATGCCTGATGTAAGCAGCACTGCACTACCTATCCAGTATTTTTGTTTGAAGATGAGTTGTAAGCCCGCCAGTACAGCAGGAGCGTAGGCCATCGACATCAGTTTTGTATCGTGGCCACCTGCAATTAAAACAGGGTTATAGGAACAATAAGCATAGGCTATACCTCCTAAAATACTGATCCAGGGGTTAACGCCTAACACTATGCAAAGCAAATAAAAACACAATGCCACAATAAATAAATAGAAAATGGGTTTTGGAAAACCAAGGGTTAAAATATCCTGTACATAGTCCAGTTTGATATTCATAGGGCTTTTTGGCCCCAGTGCAATTTGAAAGGTGGGCATGCCACTCATCATACTGTTTGTCCATTTTGGAAAATGGCCATACTTTTCTTTATACTCAAACGACTGCTGGGCCATGGCCCTCCACTGTATCACATCATTTTGCTGAACCACTTTACCCTCCAGGGCCGGTTTATTTAAAACAACAGAAAGCACCAGAAAGATAACTACGGCTACCAGGTGTGGTAATACCTGCTTGAAATTGATTTGCTTCATAATAGATTTTTGCTTCGGCAAAATAATGCTAAAAAATTAAAAGATGGCTGTAAAAGTATTAAAGCTTGCAGAGCTTTCCAATTAAAAAAGCCACCGGTTAAAGTGGCTTTATTAATGCATTTGTAGCTTCATATTAATTGCCCATTCCCTGCGATGCGTTTTGCATACTGTCCATTTCGCCTTTCATGCTTTTCTTTTTAAACAACGATACATCCATTTTACCAAAACGGTAATTAAAGTTCAGGCGTAAAACCTGCGGGTCTCTGCGGCGGCTGTTATCCTGCACAAAAAATTGCGATTCCGAATGGGTAGCATACAATTTGGTTCTGAAAATATCATTCATCTGCAGGGTTAAAGAGGCTGCTTTGTTCTTCATAAAATCTTTTTTAATGGCAATATCAACACCATAATTTGGTTTTATATAGCCCTGTGCACCAACCTGGGAGCCACCAAACATCATCATCATACCACCACCACCGCCACCTCTGCCGGGAGGCAAAATGGTTCTGGCCTGGTAATCGCCGCTTAACTGGATAGAGAAATTTTTAGGCAATGTAAAGGAGTTGTTTATTTTTCCAAACATGCTGAATTGCGAATTATCGCCACCGCCTGCCAGTGCACCGGCTTTTAAGGTAGAGTTATATAAATTTATATTTACGTTAAAATCCCACCACTTGGTTAATTTGGTTTTTGTTGTCAACTCCAGACCAACATTATAACTGGTGTTGGCATTGGCATAAGAAGTGATAAGTACCGAATCGGGTTTTGGGTAATTGGTTGCCGTATCAGGATTCTTATCCCTGTACTGATAATTGGTAATTAAGTTGTTGGTGTTTTTAAAATATACAGTAGCCAGAAAACTTGTTTTTTTACTTAATTGATTCTGGTAAGATATTTCTGCCAGGTTGGTAAACTCAGGAATCAGGTTGGGATTTCCAATAGATATATTATTTGGATCAGTGATATCGAAATTCGGGATCAGTTGAAAGAAATTTGGCCTGTTTACTTTGCGTGAATAATTTAACTGTATGTCAGATTTATCATTCAGTTTGTATGTAAGGAATACACTTGGAAATAAGCTGAAGGGATAATCATTTTTAAATTTTTTATTGTTACTGATGAGGGTTCCGGTATAACTGGAGCTTTCTGCCCGTAAACCAAGCTGGTAAGTAAAACTTTTAATTTTTTGACTGAAAGTTGCATAAGCAGCATATACCTGATCGTTAAATTTATAATCATTACTTAAGCCCGAAATCAAAACATATTTTCCTGTTCCATCCTGTACATAGTTGGATAATGTACTTTCATAATTTCTTACAGCAGCCCTTACACCCATTTCCATTTTTATGTTATCAGATATTGGATTAACAAAATCTGACTGGGCAGTAAAAAACTTTGTTGTTCCGCCACCACCGGTACGTTCAACTCTTGCTGCTGTTTTAGGATTATTATTGGTGTAAAAAGATTGGGTATTGTAATCACCGGTATTTTCATTTCTGCTGTTGTTGTAGTTTGCATCTACCGTCCACTCTTTATTTGGTTTGGCAAAATTGTGTTTGAAACTGATATTGGCTCCAATATTGCGGAACTGAAATGATGTTCTGGTATCTCTGATACCCCGATCAGTCAGTAGCAGGTTATTTTGATAAAGCGTATCTCTTTCAGTATTGATGTAATCTGTGTTTTTAAACTGCCCTTTTACAAACATACCGCCCACAGTTATAGTATTCCTGTTGTCAATAAAATAATCAAAACCGCCTCTTAAAAAAGCAAAATAACCTCTGCTGATGGGTTTGTTATTTTGTAAAGTCATCGCAGTAGTATCGTTTTTTAAAAAATCTGTTCGGTTGCTTTCGTTTGTGCTGATGGATTTACGGTAGTTTAACCTTCCCCTTGCAAAGAAGTTTATTTTATTTTGTTTTACATTAATATCGCCGCCAAAAGCAGGGCGCAACCTGGAATCAATACTGGCATTGATATTTCCATTGTAGCCGGCTTTCTTATTTTTCTTCATCACAATATTTAAAATGCCTGCACCACCGCCGCTGGCATCAAATTTTGCCGATGGGTTGGTAATAATTTCCACGCTGGCAATTTCATCTGCAGGAATCTGGTCTAATGTAAGGGTAGTGGGCCTGCCATCAACAAATATCTGCGGAGCAGCATTGCGTAAGCTAACATTGCCATCAATATCAACATTTAAAGAAGGTACATTTTTCATTACATCAACTGCGGTTCCGCCAACACTGGTAAGATTTTTTTCAACATTAAAAACCTTTCGGTCAATTTTCATTTCAAGCAGGGCTTTGCTGGCCGAAACAGTTACGTTTTCCAGCTGCTGTGCATCGGGGCTTAAAGTAATATTTCCTAAATCCTTATCAACGGCATTCAACATACTGCTCATATCTCCGTTGCGGGCACCAGCCATGTTCAGTTCAAAACCTGCCTTTGCTTCGTATGCTTTAAAACCCATGGCAGTAATTTTAAGTTTATACTGCGCCATAATGTTTATGTTCTCCAGGCTGAATTCGCCTTTTTTATCTGTAAGCATACCACCAACAACCACGTCTTTGCGTTTTTTTGTAACTGAGTCAAATTTATTCTGAATAAGTAAAACCGATGCAGCTTCCAGTGGTTTACCACTTACAGATTCAAGTACTTTACCGTACAAATGCCCCAAGCTCATATTTTGCCCGCCCATTTGGCCACGGCCTGCGCCACCCGGCATTTGCGCATAGGCTATTGAAAGGGTCATTGTACATACAAAAACCAGTAAAAATTTAATCGAATTAATCATTAGTGAACTTGTTTTCAACTTTTTATAAAATATTTTTCGCAAAGTACATTCTAAAATGTCACATAAATGTCATCTAAGGTATGAGTGGTATTAATAAAAGGGGGAAAAACCAACAATTAACAAATAGTTAGTTAAATAGTTGCGTATTGATGAAAATATGTATCAATCCGGTGAGCAAGCCAATGGCAGCACCCAGTAATTGTACTTTAAGTAACTGTTTTTTTGCCGATGTGTAAATCAGGTCTTCGGTTTTGCTGATAGAGAAACCGGCAATCTTTTCAGATACCTGCTTTTCAATATCAAAATCTTTTTGAAGGTTGGTTATATAACTGCTTATTAAAACCGGGAAAAGGGTTTCCAGTTCGTTTAAAAAAGCCGTTTTAAGTTGTGTGATGGTTTTATCGCCAATTAACATTGATAGCATGGGGAAAGTTTCTTTTAGGCGTTCTCTTAAAAAACTGTCAATATGCTTTTCAATTTCGGGCTTTAGTTTATTGAAATTTTCGGGATCGGTTACTTTTTGCTGCAGTGCATTAAATGAAAATTCGGCACTTACCAGTTTGCCAATTTTTTCTGCAATCAATTGCTGGTTTGCCGGAAGAGCGCCTTGTATTTTAAAACCAGCTAAAGTAACAGGCTTATGGGGCCTGAACAGCATTTTAATGGTAAGCCATATTACAAACCATCCTGTAAAAGCTGATAAAAGAAGTGGTAAAATATATTGCAATAACGGCATTAAAAATCTGTTTGGGGCTGCAAAGTAAGCGATTAATGCAGCCAGCTCAAAATGTATTTTGAAGGTGCCGTGTTTTTCTTTATTTTTGCCCTCGCTTTTCAAACGGTAGTCGTAGCTCAGTTGGTTAGAGCATCAGATTGTGATTCTGAGGGTCGGGGGTTCGAGCCCCCTCGATTACCCACAAAGGCCCCTTATTATTAGGGGTTTTTTATTATGTGAACAAACCGGGACAGCATTCACTCCATTCAAGTCATCTGCTTAAAATAAAATACTATATTTACGGCCTGTCAACCCCTGTAAAATCGTACATTTTTAATATGCACAGCAAATTATGAAAACACTTTTTACAAAAGCTATTACTTACATTATTCTTACTTTTTGTTGTCAATCTTTATTTGCACAAACAGTTTTAACGATAAACTCCTGCGATACTGTAATTACAAATCCCAGCCCCGGTATTCCTAACGGTAGTTGTAT
>JAOAUI010000079.1 GCA_030157685.1 Ferruginibacter sp.
TTACTGGAAACAGATGTTGCCGATAACCCCTTTGAACAGTTTAACCGGTGGTGGGCTGATGCTATTAAAAGCGAGCTGGATGAAGTAAATGCCATGACATTGGCAACTGCATCGTCAACAGGTATGCCTTCGGCAAGAATTGTTTTGCTGAAATCTGCTTCGGCAGAAGGCTTTGTTTTTTTTACCAATTATAACAGCCATAAAGGGAAGGAGCTGCAGGAAAATCCTTTTGCCTGCCTGGTGTTTTTTTGGAAAGAACTGGAGCGGCAGATCAGAATTACTGGTACCATTGAAAAGGTAAGTGCGGCAGAAAGCGATGAATACTTTAATTCGAGACCCGTTGGCAGCCGTATAGGGGCCTGGGCATCGCCACAAAGCAGCGTTATATCTTCAAGAGAAACAATTGAAAAGAATATTGAAAAGATTGAGCAAGAATTTGCAGGTACTGAAATTGCAAGACCTCCTCACTGGGGAGGTTATATTGTTAAGCCAACGGTTATAGAATTCTGGCAGGGCCGCCCCAACCGGCTGCATGACCGTATTCAATACTCAAAATTAGAGGGCGGCATGTGGAATATTGAGAGACTGGCGCCTTAAATATGAGATGTACGATGTACGCATGCTTTTGCAAACCGTCGTAAATCGTACATCTAACATCGTACATTCCTTAAGCTTTTTTCTTAGCTGGTGCTTTTTTCTTTTCTGTAACTTCTTTAACTGCTACCGCTTTTTTTGTAACCTTGGCTGGCCTTGTTTTACCAAATGAGCCTGCAAAAGTTTTTCCTTTTTTTGTTTTAATGTCACCACGTCCCATAACTATTTATTTTTTATTAATGATTGAAATTCTATTATTACAAAAAAAGCAAGGCACATAGCACCTTGCTTTTTCTTGTGTTTGATACAAAATTACATTTTAGCTGATAATTCTTTACCGGCTTTAAACTTAGCAACTTTCTTTGCTTTAATTTTGATAACAGCACCTGTTTGTGGGTTGCGGCCATTACGGGCAGCTCTTTTTGAAACAGAAAAAGTACCAAATCCTACCAAGGTAACTTTGCCACCACCTTTTAAAGTTTTAGTAACTGCAGCTACAAAAGAATCTAAAGCAGCGTTTGCCTGTGTTTTTGTAATACCTGCATCGTCAGCAAGTTTTGAAATTAATTCAGCTTTGTTCATGATAATTTTTTTTGAATTTTTTAACTGCAACAAATATAGACGGTTTTTAATTGCAACAAAATTTTTTTTAAAAAAGTTTTTATTGTACACAAAGGCTGTAAACCACAAGGAACAAGGGCTTTGGGTGGGTGCAGGGGCTTTGATTTATAATTTATTTAACAGCCTGTTTTCCTGAAAGCCTTTACTGTATTGGGTTTCGTGAAACACGGGTATGAAAACCTTTGCCCGTGCGGTTTTTAAAGGGATACAAATGTGCAGCAAATAAAAAAAGATATGAATTCAATTGTTTTGCACAATTAGTTAACAACCTGCATAACCGACCTGAAGGCGATGAATTTATCGCCCCATTTAGCAAAACTTTTTTGCCGCATGAGGGGTGCATGGTTTTCAATATAATTGTTGTACAGGCCCTTGCTTTCGGCAAAATATTGTATGGCATAAGTAGGGCCTTCGGTGTCATCCACTTCAAGCAAACGTAAAATAGTGGCGTGGGTAAAGCAACCGGTTTGTATCACTTCCGGTATATGTTCTTCTTTTATCCATTGCAGCCAGTCTGTATGAATGGCACCGGCAACTTTTATGGTAACATTATAAATGATCATGTTGTTTTCTTTTGTCAACTTCCTTCAGCATTTTATAAGTAAAGAAAAGTAAAATTAATAATGCAGCAGCAATGGCAGACCAAAGTAACCAGTTATTCTTTTTTTCAGGTGTAACAGGTAATATGTTTTCTGCCTGAGGAGTTATTTTACCAAACTGTAGATAAGGAATACTGTCGGGTAATTTGCTGTTGAGTTTTGATAAATCATAATTGGCCAGAACTGCATCTTCATTATCTATTATTAATGAATAATTATTGCCACTATCGAGATAAGCGGTAATGTAATGATTGCTACAGGCTGTTTTAACCTCTTTTACAGTAAGCGGAAGGTTATCTTCGTTGTAAATTAATACATATAAAACCGAAGCTTTGGATAGCGGAACAGTATACTTAAGTGTACTGTTGTTTGAAACTGAAAATGATTGCAAAAGCTGCCCGGGATTTGAGAATGCATGGTTATCGGTATAAGGAATAAACAGATCAATCTTACGTTTGTAATATTTTACGCCGCTTAATTGTAAACTGATATTATCAAACTGGTAGGGCTGTTGCTGGGTAATTTTTATGTAAGATATTTTACCACTGTCTTTTTGCTGCAGCAATACAGCAGGATTATCGTTTAACTTACGCAGCGGATCTCTGATTTCGGTACTGGAATACTCCACTACACCTTTTATATTGAAAGGGTCTTTGTAATTATTGTGAATTACAACTTTATAAAACCTGTAGCTGGTTGGCGGAAAATTAATCCTGAAAATATTTTCTGTTTCATTTTCAGAAGAGGCAGGATTAAGCAAAATGCTGTCATTGATAACAAACCAGTTTTCCTTATCATCGCTTCCACTTAATGTACAAAACCTTTCGGCAGCAGTATTGGTAATGACAAGGCCGATATTGGAAGATATATTTTTACCGCTTTCAATTAATATGCCTGTATTTACCTTTGAATTTTCTATAATTGAAAATTTTTGATCATAAGCTGCCTGGTGAGAAGTTTGTTCATACCAGGGAGCATGTAACAGATGTGGCACCCACTTATTGTTGCTGTTAATGATCCTTATATCGCTGTAATCGGTTTTTACATGCGCACTTAATTCAGGCGTAAACTCAATATTATAAAACCCCGATGTATTGATACTGTCTAATTTGCTGTAAAACTTATAACCGTCTGTTTGAGCAGAACAGCAAAAAGGTATTAAGCTAAACAACAAAAGATTAATCCACTTTTTCTTCATCAATAATTATTTTTTTCAACCGTTGATACATGAAAGAGACTACCAACAGCAATACACCCAAACAAAAGAATGCAGCTATCTTGCCACCGGCAGGTATATTCCTGATATCGAAAATAAACAGTTTAAGCAGCGTAAGCGTAAACAGGCTTAGCGAAATAATACGCAACGTACGGTATTTAAAATGCATACCCAGCCACATAAAGGTGAAAGAACAAAGTCCCCATAGAATGGGTAACCCGGTTTTAATATAGATACGCCTGATGTTTTCCAGTGGGTTATCAGCAGCATAAAAAACCTGGTTAGCCATTAAGTGTATTTCTACACTTAAAAAAATAACAGTTACAATGCAAAATAAACAGGTAATAAAATGAAAGCTGTTGCTGTCGGTTGATTTATGCTTCAGCAACAGGCTCATGAATCTGTATAGTATCAGGCAGATGAATGCAGCTGCGGCCCAATGGGCTATAAAATGAAAACCATTGTTCTCTCCTGCTAATATCCCGGCCTGTATTTCGTATGCCGTTGGCGAGCAGGCCAGGTATAAGCAAATGCATACGGCAAGCAGGGTTATACTGGTATGCCAGTTCAGCTGAAGTGTTTTTATTTTTTGTGTAACCGTGATGAGGATATTAATGAAAACTACCGTGAATAGCAGCAGGTACATCATGTTAATACCTGTATGCGGATAGTAACTTACAAACTGGTGATTTATTTCCAAAGCTCCTGCCGCAAATAAAAGCACAAGCGCAACAACCCTGAAAGTGTTTTTTCCCGGAACGGCAACAGCAATCAATTTAATGTGCTCATCTTCTTTATTGCGGATGAGGAACAGCACATAAGTAGCTACGGCCACAAATATAGTGGTGATAAATGCTTTGTTTGCGATGATGGAAAGGTTTCTGGCAAAAGGCCCGTACAACTGCACCCAGTCCATCATTAAACTGATCAGCATCAGTAACCAAACCAATGATGCCGAATATTGAATGATACGGATTGTTGATTTGGTAAATAGCCAGTACAATAAAACAGCTTCGCTTGCCCAGAACAAAGTAATGTAGTTTCCATGCAATTGGATGGGTGCTGTTATGGAAATAAAAGTGAGCGTAATTCCAATGAGCAGGTATAATATATTGCTGTCAACTTTTTGCTTACGAAACAGAAAATAAGAAATGCACAGGTTAAAAATACCCATTGAGGCACTGAACAACCCTCTGAATTCTGCAGCATCCATTTTATTTAAGCAGTATATACCGGCAGCAAAATATAAACTGGTATTGGCCAGCAATATGCCAAAATCTGAAGCAATGAATTTCTTTTTTTCTTTTATGTTATGGGCAATATTGATGATAAAGAACAGGAGGTAAAAAGCGGTTGCAAATAAAAAACCGTTTCTATAAGTTATATCTGCTTCAAAAGTATTTAACAGAATCAGCCAGCTGCCGAACATGAGGATGGTAAAAATAAAACTAAGCAAATTGAGCAGGCGCCATGCTTTGTTGTAGGCAATAATCAATAGCCCACTGTTTAAAATAACCAGGTAGCTGAACAGGACCATGTAGTTGTTATTGCCCGTACTTACCAGCATCGGCGCAACAAAACCTCCAATTAAAGCAATGATAGCCAGTTCCTGTTTATTGTACAATAAGGAAAGAACAACAGCAAAGATGGTGATCACGATCATGATCACAAACGCCGTGGCCTGGCTGAAAAGCTGAAACTGCTGAAATGCAAGGGTGATGGTGAAGTAGAAAACGGCAATGCCCCCACCGGCCAGTACCGAGCTGAAACCTCTGTATTTATTACGGAACCTGTGTGCCAGTAAAATTAATACGCCACCACCTGCAATGCCGTTGGCAACACGGGCAACCGGCCCCATCCAGTTTTTATCTATGGAGTATTTTACAAAAAAACCAATGGCTAAAACCAGGACGGCAATACCAATTTTACTTACCAGGTTTTCGCCAATAAATTTTTCGATATCAGGGTTTCGTTCAGAAAAAGTTGGTGCAGGTGCAGTTTGTTTTCTTTCTTTGGGTGGTTCGATGGTTTCCTTTACTTCAACAACAGTAACCTTGCCAACAGGCTCCTCCACCAACTTACTGGTATCAGGAATTTCTTCTGTGGGTTGTAAAACGGCCTCATTTACTGAAGGGGTGGGTACAGCGGGTTTCTCTTCTGCAACTGTAAAAATACTAGTGTAGGGTTTTGTTTCTTCAACCGGTTTAGGCGTTTCATGTACCTTTTGTTCTGAAACATTTTTTTTATCACTGGTAAATTGTATAAGCTGCCTTCTTAATAATTTTAATTCATTTTCCAGCTTTTGAATATTGGTGGAGGTTTTACTGCTTTGAATAAGAATGATCACCAGTATTGTGAGCATCAACAGAACGGAAAATAATTCCATACAGTAAAATTTGGTTGACGCTAAGATATAGCAGCCCAGAGTGAATAAGCGAATTATTTATGTTAAAATGAGAATTGAAAGTTTTTGTTATGCCGACTTCACTTATAAAGAGCTAAAGTTCCTTCTGTCGGCATAATGCCATTTAATATTTATTTATAATCCTTTGGATTAATTCATAAATAAAGATGGCATTAAACTTTCAATTCCACATATATCGGGCAATGGTCGCTGTGCTTTACATCCGGAAAAATATCAGCATCAAGCAATTGTTTTTTCAGTGGCTCTGTAACAGTAATATAATCAATGCGCCAGCCTTTGTTATTTAACCTTACCGAAGGAAAGCGCTGGCTCCACCAGCTGTAGCGGTGCGGCTCGGCATGAAATTCACGGAAGGTATCAATCCAGCCGCTGCCTAAAAATTTTGTCATCCATTCCCTTTCTTCAGGCAAAAAGCCGCTGCTTTTTTTATTGCCTTTGGGATCGTGAATATCAATTTCGTTGTGGGCAATATTATAATCGCCAACCAGTACAATTTTTGGATGTTTCTTTTTGAGTTTGTTTATATAAGTATGAAACTCATCCAGCCAAACATATTTAAAAGCCTGCCGCTCATCGCCGCTGGTGCCGGAGGGGAAGTAGGCATTTATTAAACGGATATCTCCAAAGTCGAGCTGTATAACACGGCCTTCATCATCGCTTGCGCTATGGCCATTACCAAACTCAACTTTATCGGGTTTTATTTTTGAAAAAACCGCCACGCCGCTATACCCTTTTTTCTGGGCGCTGTACCAGTGGTGATGAAAACCCAGGTCTTCAAGCAGCTTTACATCCACATCGCCCTGTGTGGCTTTTGTTTCCTGCAGGCAGATGATATCGGCGGGGTTTGTTTTCAGCCAGTCAATAAATCCTTTTTTTATGGCTGCACGAATGCCATTTACATTGTAAGAGATGATACGCATAATGAGTATTATATTTATATAGTAAAAATAGCAAACCATAATGGAACCTGTTAATGACTTTGAAAGTTTTTATGCGGTTAAGATCCTGCCCTTTGTGGATGAACTGGACAATGAACGCTCTTCGGCGTATAACTGGAAAAAATTTACGCTGTTTACAGGTGCCGGGGCTTTTGCCTGTTTTCTTCTCAATTATCTCAAAATTTTTCCGAGTGGTATTATACTGGCGGCAGGCATGTTGCTGATGTGTATTACCGGTGTTTACTTCTGGACAAAATACAGCGACCGCTATATTGATGATTTTAAGGAAAAAATAATCGGGCAGATCATTACTTATATATACCCCTCGGCTGTATATAAGCCAATGGG
>JAOAUI010000080.1 GCA_030157685.1 Ferruginibacter sp.
ACTTCTTTTACTGTTAAGCCTACTAAGTTTTCAGCTAATGCTTTTACGTCTGCCATAATGTTTGTTTTTTTTCCGGCTTCACACCCTGTATCGGATCCGTCGGATAGTTTTTAAAAAATTGTTACTTTATTTAATGAGCTAATTACTTAGCTTATTTCAAATTTTTACAGGCGATTTTAAATTAAGCCTGTGGTGCTTCATCTTCACCTTTTGCTTCTTCAGCAGCCGGAGCTTCCGGTGCTGCTTCTGCTGCTGGTGTTTCTGTAGCTGGAGCTTCTGCAACCGGAGCTGCTTCAACAGCTGGAGCTTCTGCTACAACTTCTGCAACCGGTGCAGCAACTTCTTCAGCTACCACTTCCTTTGCTGCATCTTTGTTTTGCAGAGCGCCCAATACACGTTGTATTGGCGATTGCAATAAGCCGATTACTTCACCAATCAGTTCATTCTTGGTTTTGATCTGGGTTAATGCTTTCAGCTGATCGTTACCAACAAATACATCTCCATTAATGAAAGCTGCTTTCAGTAAAGGCCTTTCGTTGTTATTCTCTTTACGGAAGCTGCTGATGATCATTGCAGGCTCTTTTGGATTTTCGCTGAACATCAGGGCTGTTACCTGGTGCAATGAATCAAAAACGCCGCTGTATTTTTCTGCATCTAAGCTTTCTAATGCTTTGCGGATAAGTGTATTCTTAGCCACTTTCATTTCTACCTGCTTATTAAAGCAATGGTTACGCAATTTGCCAACCTGTGCTACTGTTAAGCTTTCTGTATCAGTAATATAGAAGTTGTTGTACTGGGCAAACTTGCCTTTCAGTACCTCAATCACATCATTTTTTTCCTGCTTTGTCATATCAATTATTTTTTGTCACCCTGAGCGAAGTCGAAGGGTTAGTTTTGAACAGATTTTGTGTCAATTGAAATACCTGGGCTCATTGTGCTGGCCATGCTAACACCTCTCAGGTAAGTTCCTTTAGATGAAGATGGTTTTAATTTAACTACAGCATTAATAAGTTCCTGGCTGTTTTCAGCGATCTTTTCAGGAGCAAAACTTACCCTTCCGATAGAAGCGTGGATGATACCCACTTTATCTACCTTAAAAGCAATTTTACCGCCTTTTAAATCATTGATGGCACCTGCCACATCATTGGTAACTGTACCTGTTTTAGGATTCGGCATCAGGTTACGAGGACCTAAGACTTTACCCAGTTTACCGATCTTCGGCATCACTGATGGAGTGGCTACAATTACATCAATATCTGTCCAACCGCCTTCAATCTTGGTAATGAATTCATCCAAACCAACAAAATCAGCACCGGCTGCAGTAGCTTCGGCTTCTTTATCAGGCGTGCATAAAACCAATACACGTTTTGTTTTACCGGTTCCATGAGGTAATGATACCGTACCACGGATGGCCTGGTCGGCTTTCTTAGGATCTACTCCTAATTTGATATGCAGATCAACAGAACTATCGAATTTTGTTGTGTTTACTTCTTTAACTAAAGTTGAAGCTTCCTTTAAGGAATATGCTTTATTAATATCAACCTTAGTATTTGCTACTTTTCTTTTTTTCGTAATCATTT
>JAOAUI010000081.1:0-3969 GCA_030157685.1 Ferruginibacter sp.
TTGGCCGCCGCATAAAAAGTAACAGCAGTACCGGTACCGATCATGGTGCAGCAGCGCCCATGTTTTTATTTGGCAAGAATGTAGTATCAAAAATATGGGGCGATAATCCAACCATTCCAACCAGTGTAAATGTAAATGACAATATTCCCATGCAGTACGATTTCAGGAGTGTGTATGCATCTATGATGGAGAACTGGCTATGTGTAAAAAATGCCGACCTGCAGCAGATTATGCTCAAAGATTTTCAAAACCTGTCGCTTGTAAAAAACCCGGGTTGTGTTATTATTCCGCCAATTACTGCCGGAATCAGTTACCTCGAAATATGGGGCACACCATTCACCCAATCTACTACCATTAAATACAAAACGGATGGTGGCCATACCTTATTACAGATATTTGATACCATGGGCCGCCTGGTTAAAACACCGGTGGATGCTGACCTGGTTGCCGGTTCGTACACATACAATTACGATAGCGGGGCATTGCCTGCCGGTGTGTATTATGCACGTTTGCAAAACGGGCCTATGCAGCAGGTGAAGGCTATGATTAAGGTGCGGTAGGAATTTGTAATGATATTTTTTTAGAGCTTGTGCTTTGCACAAGCTTTTTTGTTTGTATCATATGGCCTTGCTGCAACAGTAGCCATGTGTTGGCATTAAGTGAAGTAGTATATTTGCTGCTTTAATTTACACCATGCAACTTATACCCGTAACAGATAAAGCAGCTGCAGCAGAATTTCTGCAAGTGCCTGTTGTGCTTCATAAAAAAGACCCCAACTGGATTCGCCCGCTGGATAAGGATATTAATGAGGTTTTTGATAAGGAAAAAAATAAGGCTTTTCGTTTTGGCGAAGTAATACGCTGGATTTTAAAAGACGATGCCGGCAAACTGATTGGCCGTATTGCAGCTTTTACCAATAAAAAATATAAGAATAAAGGAGATGATGTGCCTGTAGGTGGTATTGGTTTTTTTGAATGCGTCAATGACCAGGCTGCAGCCGACCTTTTACTGGATAATGGCAAACACTGGCTTATACAGCATGGCATGGAAGCCATGGATGGCCCTATTAACTTTGGTGAACGTGACCGCTGGTGGGGGTTAATTACTGAAGGATTTACGCCACCGCTGTATTGCATGAATTACAATCCCCCTTATTACGTTACACTTTTTGAAAACTACGGTTTTAAATTGTTTTATAACCAGGTGTGTTTTGCTTTGGATGCTAAAAAACCATTGGCAAAAAAAATCATGGAGCGGCATAAGGTTCATGATGATAACCCTGACATCAGCTTTGAAACCATAAAAAGAAATAACCTGGCAAAATATGCCGTTGATTTTGTGGAAGTGTACAACAAAGCATGGGCAGGGCATGGCGGCTTAAAACAAATGAATAAGGATCAGGTAATGCTGATGTTTAAAAAAATGAAGCCGGTAATGGATGAAGATATTTTGTATTTCGCCTATTACAAAGGAACAGCCATTGCCATGTTTATTAACCTGCCCGATATTAACCAGTATTTTAAGCACCTGAATGGTAAATTCGGACTGTTGCAAAAACTGGAATTTGTATGGCGGCAAAAATTCAGAAAATCAAGAAAGTTTGTAGGGATTGTTTTTGGTGTAGTACCAGAATGGCAGGGAACCGGAATAGATTCATTTATTATTGGCGAGTGCCGCAGAATTGTACAAAAGCCCAATCAATTATACCTGGAATATGAAATGCAATGGATTGGCGATTTTAATCCCAAGATGATCAATGTGGCCGAGAGTTTTGGCGATACATACCGTAGCCGGAACCTGGCTACTTACCGCTATTTATTCGACCGGACAAAGGAATTTCATCGGCACCCGATGGTATCTTAAGGCTGCATTGGCTCTTTTCTGTGTTTCAGCGTTTCTGTGGCAAATTTGATGGTCTGACGGAACGTCAGACCATCAAAAACAAATTCTTTTTTACAACTTAGATTACCGAAATTAGCGGCGTATGGATGATAAGTTTATAGTATCGGCAAGAAAATACAGGCCACAGAATTTTTCTACGGTGGTTGGGCAGGCGCATATTACCACCACTTTAAAAAATGCCATTAAGAATAACCAGCTGGCGCATGCATTTTTGTTTTGCGGCCCCAGGGGTGTGGGCAAAACAACCTGTGCAAGAATTTTAGCTAAAACCATCAACTGCGAAAATCAAACGCCCGATGGCGAAGCATGCAATACCTGCAACAGCTGTGTATCTTTTGATGCCGGCACATCCATGAATATTCATGAACTGGATGCAGCCAGTAATAACTCTGTAGATGATATCCGCAGCCTGGTAGAGCAGGTTCGCTTTGCACCGCAGGCCGGTAAATACAAAGTGTATATTGTGGATGAGGTACACATGTTAAGTTCATCGGCCTTTAATGCATTTTTAAAAACGCTGGAAGAACCACCGCCTTATGCCATTTTTATATTGGCAACAACAGAGAAGCATAAGATACTGCCAACCATCCTCAGCCGCTGCCAGATATTCGACTTTAAAAGAATTACCAATAACGATACCACTGAACACCTGCAGGAAATTTGTGATAAAGAAAAGATACAGGCAGAGAAAGCAGCCCTGCATGTTATTGCCCAAAAAAGCGAAGGCTGCATGAGGGATGCTTTAAGTATTCTGGATAAGATCGTAAGTTTCAGCAATGGTGAATTAACTTACAGCAATACTTTAGAGCATCTGAATATTTTAGATGAAGATTATTATTTTAAAATGCTGGATTGTATGCAACAACAGCATTTAAGCGATGCCATGTTGCTGTACGATGAAATAAACCGCAAAGGTTTTGAAGGCGATACTTTACTGGAAGGCTACAGTGAATTTATAAGAAACCTGCTGGTAAGTAAAGATGCTAAGGCCGCTATACTGCTTGAAGTGGCCGATGATTTTAAGCAAAAATATTTACAGGCAGCACAACAAATTGCAACAGGCTGGCTTATTGCTGCATTGAATTTGCTGAACGAAGCCGAAATAAATTACAAGCAGGCACGCAACAAGCGCCTGCATGTAGAGCTTACCATCATTAAACTCTGTTACCTGCTGCAGGCAGTAGAAATGGTGAATAACGAAGGCACGGTTTCAAAAAAAAAAGTAGTTGAAACAGCCAGGCCGGTTGCATTTAAATCTATTCAGCCCATACGGGTTAAAGAAATTGCACCGCAGGTTATTACTCAGCCGGTTGTTCAAAAAAAATCAGAGGCAAAACTGGTTATAGAAGAACCGGAACAGCGAATTGAGAAAAAAGCCGTTTTAGAAACAGCGCCCATAAATACTGAATCCAAAAAGTCACTTGGCTCTTTAGCTGCCATCCGCAATAAAGTAACTGCACAAAATAAAAATGGTAAAGAAGTTAAGGAGCTAACAGAAGCTGAACTTAAAATTTGCTGGGATAATTTTATTGAAAAACTGAATGCCAAAAAAAATCATTCGGCCGTAACCAATTTTAAAATGGCGGAGTTAAAGATCATTGATAATAATTCCATCGAGATCATTACAGAAAATAATATTCAGCAAAAATTTATTGAACAGGAACGGGCCGTACTGGTTGACGACCTGCAGCAATATTTTTGTAACAGGCAGCTTACCTATTCGGTAACCATCATCGAAAAAGAGGGAACCGGCATTGTTACGGAAAAGCCCTTAAGCTCAAGGGAGCAATATCTTAAGATAGTGGAGGAATATCCTTTGGTTAAAGAATTGAAAGACAGGCTGAGGCTTGAACTCGATTATTAGCCCAAACAGCCATACTTTTCCCTATTTTGCCGTAATTTCGAACCTCAATCCCCGTCCGAATGATCCGGGCGGATAAAATAAGCGATTTATACTATGGCAGAAGTGATACGAATGCCGCTTTTAAGCGATACGATGACCGAGGGGAAAATAATATCCTGGAACAAAAAAGTAGGAGATAAGGTAAAAGCAGATGATGTGCTTGC
>JAOAUI010000081.1:4069-6701 GCA_030157685.1 Ferruginibacter sp.
ATAGTTGGTAAAGCCGGAACTGATGTGAGTGCTTATGTGGCGGCTGAGAAAGCGGGTGGAAATAGTGGACAGTCAGCAGTTGGCAGTGAGCAGCCTGCAGCAGAAAGCGAAGCTGCAGTCAGCCAGTCAACAGCAAATCCAGCGGTTGCTGCAGAAGAAACGACAACTTCTTCTAACGGAAGAGTTAAAGCTTCTCCGCTTGCTAAAAAACTGGCAGCCGATAAAGGTATCGACATCAGTAAAGTGAGTGGCAGCGGCGACGGAGGAAGGGTAACCAAAAAAGATGTGGATGGTTATGTGCCGGCAGCGGCCAAAAGCCCGACAGCGGTTGAAAACCCTGTCGGCGGTTCAAAAGCACCTGTTGCTGTATTTACTGCAACCGGACAAGAAGGCCATACCGATGTTCCATTAACACAAATGCGTAAAACCATTGCACGCCGCCTGGGCGAAAGCATGTTTAGTGCGCCGCATTTTTATTTAACCATGGAAATAAACATGGATAATGCCATAGCCGCCCGTGTTCAGTTAAATGAACTGAGCCCGGTAAAAATTTCCTTTAACGATTTTGTTATAAAAGCGGTGGCTTTATCGCTGCGTCAGCATCCAAATGTAAACAGCAGCTGGATGACAGATTTTATACGCCTCAATCAGCACATTCATATTGGCAGCGCAGTAGCTACCCCCGATGGTTTGATAGTACCAGTGATACGTTTTGCCGATCAGAAAACCTTATCGCAAATTGCCGCCGAAGCCAAAGAATTATATGGCAAGGCAAAAGATAAAAAATTACAGCCACAGGAATTCAGTGGCAATACTTTTACCATCTCCAATCTGGGTATGATGGACATTGAAGAATTTACCGCCATCATCAATCCGCCCGACAGCGCTATTTTAGCTGTGGGCCGTATTAAAGAAACCGTAGTTAAAAAAGGCGATGGCTTTGGTGTAAGCAATTTTATGAAACTCACCATGAGCTGCGATCACCGTACGGTGGATGGTGCTGTGGGTGCTGCTTTCCTGCAAACACTTAAAAAGTATTTAGAGAATCCGGTTACCATGTTATTATAATCCGGAAAAAAAATAAATGAAAGCATCAGTTTAAAAGCTGGCGCTTTTTTTATTTTATTGTCCAGGCATTATTTCTATTTTCATCTTCAGTGGCACAGTTTATCCCGAAAGCTTTCGGGGCACTCTTGTACCGTATTTCAGTATTGAACTTTTTAAAAAGCGATTCCAAAATATATTTTCAATAAATTTTGAAAATTCAAAAACTGTATTATCTTTGCAGTATAAATAAATCATCATGAAACTTACCGAAGCAAAAGCACAGTTCATCAGCAGTTGGGGTGCCTTTGGTACGCATTGGGGTATCAACCGCACCATGGCGCAAATTCATGCTTTGCTGCTCATCAGTCCCGATCCTATAACGCAGGATGATATTATGGAGCAACTAAGCATCAGCCGCGGCAATGTAAATATGAACACCCGTGATTTGATTGGTTGGGGATTGGTAGACAGAGTGCTCATACCAGGCGAACGCAAGGAATTCTTCACTGCCGAAAAAGATATCTGGAAAGTAGCCACACAAATTATTAAAGAGAGAAAAAAAAGGGAATTGGATCCCATGCTTAAACTGTTAACTCAGCTTGAGCAGATTGAAGGAGATAAAAAAGATAAAGATGTAAAGCAGTTTGTAGACACCATTGCAGGAATCCGCAAGTTTGGCGGCCAGGCCGATAAAGTACTGGATGTAATGATCAAGGCAGATGAGAGTTGGTTTTTAGGAAGCCTGTTGAAGTTCTTTAAATAGCGCCGTAAAAGCGCCTAAGCATAAGCTGGAAAATTCCGGCTTTTATTTATAAAACATGTTTCAAATATTTCTGAAAATATAAAATATTCAATCATGAAAACGTTTAAAATTATTGATGTCTGGATCAGCATTGGGTTAATTATTTCTTTTACTACTTTAATTATTTATGATGCTGAGGGATTTGACGTTATGAACAATTTAATTATTACAAGTTATTTTGTAGTTGGCGGCTGGCAGGTAATTAGTATGCTGGTTCATGCTATTACAGGGACTTTTACTTATGGAGCCAGGTATGTTTATCACTGGATAACTTTAATATCTGTTGTAACCATGCCAGCCGGCTCTATTTGGATACTTTGGTTAACAGCTCCATTCATGGCTGTTTTTTACACCTGGTTATGTTACCGGGAAACTTACATAAAAATGAGACGGCCTTTAGATCTCTTAAAATAAAAATCTGCAAAAAATGAAATTCGAAATTCCAAACTGGCTCATCATAATTGGCGGTGCTGGCCAGATATTTACCGCAATCATTTATCCTTATATACGCCACCGGGTTTTCGACTGGTATAATGATATTAAAAAACTTAAACCACTTAACCAGGAAATTGCCAAAACCTACGGCAGGTATATACAAGGGTTGAATTTTTCTTTTGGCCTTATCTCCATTCTTTTTACATCTGAATTAAAAAACCACACCGGGCTGGCTGTAGCTTTAACCGGTTTAATTGCTGCCTACTGGACAGGTAAGCTGATAACCCAGTTTGCTTATTATCCCATGTACGATATACCTAAAAAAAGAATTTTTAAAATTGGCGAAGT
>JAOAUI010000082.1 GCA_030157685.1 Ferruginibacter sp.
CAACAATAGTGCTGCAATTGTGTTTTACATTTGTGCTGAAACAAATATGCATGGCTTACAAATCATTAGAGGAATGTTTACTGGATCTTGAAAAGAACGGGCAACTGATTCGTATTACCGAAGAAGTTGATCCTTACCTGGAAATGGCGGCCATTCACTTGCGTGTGCATGAAGCAGGCGGGCCTGCCTTGCTTTTTGAAAATGTGAAAGGCAGTAAATTCATGGCAGCATCCAATATTTTTGGAACCATAGAACGAAGTGAGTTCATTTTCAGAAATACCTTACAAACTGTTCAGCAGTTAATCGAATTAAAAGACGATCCGGTTAAAGCCATTAAAAGCCCCGTTAAAAATTTCAGTGCTGGCCTGGCAGCTTTAAAAGCCTTGCCAAAAAAAAATCCCCTGCAAAAACCGGTTTTGTTTGAAGAGATAAAAATTACTGATATTCCCCAAATACAACACTGGCCAATGGATGGTGGCGCATTTGTAACCCTTCCGCAGGTATATACCGAAGATATTGACAAGCCCGGCATCATGAACGCCAATCTTGGAATGTACCGCATTCAGTTATCTGGTAACAATTACGAACCGGATAAAGAAGTTGGTTTGCATTACCAGTTGCACCGTGGTATTGGTGTTCATCAAAACAAAGCAAATAAAAAAAGATTGCCACTTAAAGTAAGTGTGTTTGTTGGCGGCCCGCCATCACATAGCGTGGCTGCTGTAATGCCTTTGCCCGAAGGCATCAGTGAAATGACATTTGCGGGTGTATTGGGCAACAGAAGGTTTCGCTATTGTTATGAAGATGGATTTTGCATCAGCACCGATGCTGATTTTGTAATAACCGGTGAAGTGTATCCAAACGATAACAAACCCGAAGGGCCTTTTGGGGATCATTTGGGTTATTACAGTTTAACGCATGATTTCCCGGTAATGAAAGTACATAAAGTATATGCCCGTAAAAATGCCATTTGGCCTTTTACGGTTGTGGGCCGGCCTCCGCAGGAGGATACCAGTTTTGGGCAACTCATTCATAAAATGACCGGTAAAGCTATTCAACAGGAAATACCGGGATTAAAAGAAGTTCATGCGGTTGATGCAGCCGGAGTTCACCCTTTATTACTTGCCATCGGCAGCGAAAGATATACACCCTATACACTAACCAAACAACCGGCTGAAATCTTAACTATTGCCAATCATATTTTAGGTACCGGGCAGCTTAGCCTGGCTAAATTTTTATTTATAACTGCAGATGAGACTAATACCATCAGCACAAATAATATTGAAGCTTACCTGGCTTATGTGCTGCAGCGTATCAATTTAAAAAGGGACGTTCATTTTTACACCAACACAACCATTGATACACTCGACTATTCTGGCGAAGGCCTTAACAGCGGCAGCAAAGTTGTGCTGGCTGCTTATGGAGAACCGGTAAGGGATTTAGGAACAACCATTCCAGCGCCATTAAATAGCCTGCAAGGTTTTACTAAACCAAAATTGGTTTTGCCAGGCATAATAGTATTGCAGGCTGATGCTTTTACAAATTACGAAGCTGCAAATACAGAAATGGAAATGCTCAATGAGCAATTATCAATCATTAACGATCAGTTAAAAGATTTTCCCTTCATCATCATTTGCGATAATGCAGATTTCGTAAGTGAAAAACTCAATAATTTTTTATGGGTAACATTTACCCGTTGCAATCCATCACATGATATGTATGGTATCGACAGCTTTACACAAAATAAGCATTGGGGCTGCAATGGCCCGCTGGTATTTGATGCCCGTATTAAACCACATCATGCACCGCCGGTAGAAAAAGATGCCGTTGTTGAAAAAAGCATTGACCGTCTCTTTGAAAAAGGCGGAAGTTTATATCATGTATTGAATGGATAATTTCATTTTAAACCCGATTTCTGTTTTATCCTGTAGAAAACGATTTAATTTTATGGCGTTGTTTTCTTCTTAATTACCACCTGCTCATTTAATTTATCAAAAAGTCTTTTGTAAAATTCCTTAAACTCTGGATAGGAGTCGGCTGTGTAAAATGTTTTATTAAATTCAAGCGTCATTCTTACATTCAGCAAATTAGACTCAACCTGCACAGTGCGGCTAAAAACAATGCCGTTGTCTGAAGTTGTCATGGAAATATTTTCGGGCACACCATCAAAAATAAAACCTGGCGGAATGGTATAGTTTCCAAAAATGATATAGTCCTGGAGTACGCCAAAATCAACATCAGATATCCTGGTATTGGCAATAAATGGATTTTTTTCGAGGTCTGAAAAAAGGTTGATATTGAAATACCTGTATTCGCCCGAACTGTTTAACAAAGAACTGAATTTTACTTTCTGCTCCAGCGGTAAAGAGTCTGCATCTACATTATTGATGGTTATATCTTCTATCTGCAGGCCCGGATATGATTTTATAAAATAATCGTTCTGGAATTTCTGTTTATCCGCTGTCCATTCCTTAATCCTTTGCACACGGGCATAATCATAACAGTTTACCAATCCGTTGCCCTGCATTTTTCCGGCTTCATCTATTTCTCCCTGCACGGCTGCCATCACCTTGTACTTGCTTTTTCCGGCAAGTATGTCTTTCCATTTTCCGCTTTCACCTTCAACAATAAAACCATTTGTATTTACTACTTTTTCGGGTACCAGTTTGCAATTAATCACTTTATCAGTAGCATCCAGTACAAATGTTTTGTCTTTTATTAAAACATAAGCCATTACAGTATTAAACTGGCTTATGAATGGATAATTTGGCGTAACTAGCCCGTGATCCCTGGTACTGAAAAGAATTGGAGTAGCTTTAACACCTGCTTCATTCAGTAGTTTAATCAGCAGTAAATTTATGTCGGCAACATTTCCTGTTTTTGTTTCCCAGGTTTTTACAATACCATTATCTGTATATACATAATCCTCATCGCCATTCCAGCTGATTGATTTTCGGATATGATTATAAACGAATTTCATTCTCGTTTCCGCATCAGCAATTTGTTTTGCTTCATCTATAAATGACCTGGCAGATGCAACAGTTTTTTCAAGCTGCAGGCCAAAATCTTCTTCTTTGTTCAACCTGTTCCTGATAACATCCTGCCATTTTAAACTAAGGTCTACAACATGATTTTCGTTGTAATAGATCTGGGTCATCAGAAATTCAAGCCGCTGCATATAATCTTTAGCCGATCCCATAAAAGGTTCATCTTTTACACCCGGCAGGTTACGCATAATGTAATTATTTTTTAAAGATTTGGTTTGCACCACACCTTCATCAGCCGATATAAGCTCATCAATAACCTCTTGTTTGTCTTCAATAGGATCAATTACCGAAGGCTGCACAGAGAATCGGAAAATTTGCGGAACTTTTAACTGGTATTCGCTGTAACGAACCGGTATGCGGCCCTGGAAATACCAGTTTCTCAGGTTGTAGGTTTCTCTTTCAATGGTGTATGAATATTCAATGATACTGCCCACTTTCACTTCGGGAAAGGCAATGATCATTTTAGAATAATTGCCATCAATTTTTTTTGAATAGATTGAACTCTTTTTAACTTCAGTAGTCACCATTTTTCCCGATTCATCCAGGTTATAGGTATTGGCGTTCAACCTGGAAATCTTTTCCTCGTTATTATGGGTGTAAAATGGAATTTCAATATCAGCCTGCGAAATTCCCTTTTCTTTTAAAATTTTAATTCTGGTGCGTCGTTCAAAAACGGTTTTAAATACTGAAAAGCCTACGGAACCTCTGTCGTAATAAATATTTCCATAGTCAATCAGCACCATTGCATCTGCGCCTTTGTCAAATTCACAATCTTTCATTTCCATGTCGGCCTTATCTACTTTGCCAAAGCCGGGCTGGCCTTTTTGGGCAGCTATCTGCGAAGATGTTGCCAATAAAAAAACCAGGAAAAGATAAATTGCTTTCATATTTAAAAATTTAGCTAATATAACAATATACAGTTATAGTATCAGCCTTATCAACTAATTTTATTACCAAATACATTTAAATGAAACTGGTTTATTTTTTTTGCCTGATGCTTAGCCTGAGTAATGCAAAGGCTCAAACAAGCAACAACGTTTTAAAGACAGACATAACCGGTAATACGCTGCTGTGGGAGATTAGCGGAAACGGCCTTGCTGCCCCAAGCTATTTATTTGGAACCTTTCACCTGCTTTGTAAAGATGATATCAATTTTAGTGAAACATTAAAACAGGCCATTAACAACAGCCATGAAATTTACCTGGAGCTTGACCTGGATGACCCGGCAACAGTAATGGGCGCTTTGATGCTGATGAATATGAAAGACGGAAAAAAACTTAAAGACCTGTATACAACGGATCAGTATAAAAGGGTTTCCGATTTTTTTAAAGACAGCCTTAAAACCCCCATCGGGCTTTTTCAACGCATGAAGCCGGAGTTTTTAATTGCTTTGTTGTATCCTAAAATGATGCCCTGCAATTCGGCAAGCAGTATAGAGGAAGAAATTATGCAACTGGGAAAAGAAGCAGGCAAAGAAATTAAAGGCCTGGAAACAATGGCTTTTCAGGCTTCTGTATTCGACAGTATTCCTTATGAAAAACAGGCGGAGGAATTATTAAATACTATTGATAGTCTGGAAAAATCGAAAGCTGAGTTTGCCCTGATGCTGAATGCATATAAAAGCCAACGGCTTGATGAGATAGAAAAGATTGTGAATACGCCTGAATTTGGTGCAGCAGAAAACCAGGATATTTTATTAGACAACCGGAATAAAAACTGGGTACAACAGTTAAAAGTAATCATGAAAAAGAATGCGGTATTTACAGCTGTTGGTGCCGGTCATTTGGTGGGTAAAAATGGGTTGATAGCGTTGTTGAGAGCGGAAGGGTATACAGTGAGAGGGTTGGAGAATAGATGAAAACAGATGCTGGATGAAGTTCAATTGTTTAAAAGCTTTTCTATACTCAAGGGGCTATATAGTAACAAGTATCTAGTATCCAGCATCATCTGCATTTATTTAATTACAACCTCCTTTATCGTCTTTTCGCCCAATGCCTCATTAACCCGTTCAATAATTTTTTCTTTTTGATAAAGCAATTCGTTTTTCAGCGGAGCTACAGTTGTGGTTATAAATAAAGTTGCATTAATGATCTGTATCTTATCGGTGTATTTGGCAACTGTTTTGCCCATCACTTCTTCCCAAACATCTTCAATACGCAATGCCTGTATACCGCTTTTAAGGCGGCTTTTTTGTAAAAACTGGTTAATGGCATCCTGTAAAGAAATTTCTCCCATGTCACAAAAATAGGTAAAGATTGTTGATACTTGATTCTGGATACTTGTTACTGGATAGGTGCCTGATTATTGAAACGCTTTTAAAATCCGGGAGCATCAAGAATCCAGTATCAAGTATCCCGCATCGGTTTTGTTACAACTCAATAATCTGGTAAGCTGTATTTAATTTCTCAAAGGCTTCCTGCAATCTTTCCTTGTGTGTGTCGGTTATAAGAACCTGTCCGCTGTTTTCATTGCAAACCCAGTGAAGGAGTTGTTGCATGCGGTTGTCATCAAGCTTTTCAAAAACATCATCCAGCAGCAGCAGCGGTGCAAAGCCTTTATTCTCTTTCAGCATTTCAAACTCCGCCAGCTTAAGTGCAAACAATAAACTTTTTCGTTGACCCTGCGATGCGGTTGTTTTAAAAACCTGCCCGTTCAGCTGAAAATTAATATCATCTTTATGAATGCCGGCATTACTACGCTGTGCAGCAAAATCCTTTTGCCGGTAGTTGTTAAGCAGATCGTAAAAACTGCTGTTGTGCAACCTGCTGTCGTACTGCAGTGTAATTACTTCATCGTTATCTGCAATACGGCTGTAGAATTGCTGCACCAGTGGTATTAGGGCTTCGGTAAATGTTTTTCGTTTTGCAAAAATAAAATTGCCGGGTGCTGTTAATTGTTCATCCAGCACTTCCAGCAACTGCCAGTCAGTTTTTCCCTGCTCGGCAAAACTCTTCAACAAACTGTTTCGCTGCTGCAATACTTTATTGTAAATCATCAGTTGCTGCAGGTAAACAGCATCCATCTGGCTTAAAACAGTATCCATAAACCTGCGCCGTTCTTCACTGCCTTCTGTTATCAAACTAATATCATCCGGTGCAATCATCACCGCCGGAAATTTGCCGATATGTTCTGAGAGCTTTGTATGAGCCACACCATTTAATAAAATCTCTTTCTTACCTGCTCCACGAAAAATACAGATAATTTCATCTCCCTTCCTGTCTTCGCTATGTTTAGTTCCTCCGCCAGCCGGCGGAGGCGGAGGGGGTTTTGTGTTCGCTTCAATCCTAAACCCATCACTCCCAAACTGCATATTCAATCCATCAATCTTGGTAAAATAGCTTTTTGTAAAACAACAATAATAAACTGCATCTAACAGGTTGGTTTTGCCTTTGCCATTTAAGCCACAAATGCCAATTACTCTTTCAGTAAAATTGAAAGCAGTAAACTGATAATTCTTAAACTGTGTAAGGGATATTTTAGAAAGTAATAACATTAGGCTCTGCAAGATAGAGGATTATTGATTTTCAGGTAAATTTAAAGTTGTTGTAAACCCAATACCTGGTCTTTTTAATAACAAATACACCCTTCAAATTCCTAATTCAAATTTCCCATTTCTCCCTTATCTTTGCCGCCTAAAATTAACCCATTGGCTAC
>JAOAUI010000083.1 GCA_030157685.1 Ferruginibacter sp.
GCCGATACCAATTTAATTCTTGCACAAAGAAATGCAGAATGGTGCGGCCATGGGCCCATACTGGAACAGGATATTGCCATCACCAATATTTCGCTGGACCTGCTTGGGCAGTCGAGAAATTTTTACCAGTATGCCGCAGCCTTAATTGGCAATGATGCAACTGAAGATTCATTGGCTTACCTGAGAACAGAAAGAGAATTTAAAAACTGTTTACTGGCCGAACAGCCAAATGGAGATTGGGCACAAACCATTTTACGCCAGTTTTTTTTAAGTGCTTACCAGTTTCTGCTTTACGAAAAATTACAAAACAGTAATGATGAACAGGTTGCTGCCATTGCTGCCAAAGCATTAAAAGAAGTTACGTATCACCAACGCTGGAGCAGCGAATGGGTAATACGCCTGGGCGATGGAACCGAAGAAAGCCATCAGCGCATGTTAAAAGCCATTGATGAATTGTGGAGATATACCGGCGAATTATTTATTGCTGCAGAGTATGAAGCAGCTGCCGGTTTTGACGTTTCTTTATTAAAAGACGACTGGATAAAAAAAGTAACCGCTGTTTTCGAAGAAGCAACATTACGCATTCCTGAAAAAATATTTATGCAAACCGGTGGTAAAACCGGAACCCACACTGAACACCTTGGTTATATACTTACCGAACTTCAATATTTACAAAGAACTTATCCCAATGCTGAATGGTAACAGCAAACAACATATCAACACAAAACATCTGGAAAATTTTAGAGCAGGTTACGGATCCTGAAGTACCTGTTTTAACCATTACCGATTTAGGAATTGTAAGAGATGTAAAACTAAATGGTGATGAAGTTGAGATCATCATCACGCCCACTTATACCGGTTGCCCGGCCATGGATATGATTGCCATGAACATAAAAATGGCATTAATTGAAAACGGGTATCACAAAATAAAGATCACATCTGTTTTAGCGCCCGCCTGGACAACAGACTGGATGAGTGAAGCCGGTAAAAGAAAATTAAAGGAATATGGCATTGCGGCTCCTGATAAAAGATTTACAATCCCTGCTGATGGGGTTGAATGCCCGCTCTGCAACTCAACAAATACCAAACTCATCAGCGAATTTGGCAGTACCGCCTGCAAGGCATTATACCAATGTAATGATTGTAAAGAACCGTTTGATTTTTTTAAATGCCATTAAAATGGCTTAATCTTTTTTCAGGCTGAAATAATATTTACCTTTTACTTCTCCTGCACCTTTTTTATCCCAAACCCTGAACTGAACTTCAAAATCATTTACACCGGGATCGGCCTGTGTAATAACAGCAGAAAGGCTTATCACTTTAGTGTCTTCTGTATCCAGCCCGGTTACTTCCTGCTCTTTAAAAATATCATCGGCACTTACCACTACTCTTCCTGCCGAAGTTAAAATTCTTTCGCCGGCGCCAATAAATGATTTACCGTTTTCTTTTACCCAGCCGGTATCCATTTTAATAACAATGTGAATTTTCTCCCCAACACGGGCTTTATTCTCAGCCAATGGTTTATAATCTGCATCCACCAGGTATACTTCCTTCACTTTTAC
>JAOAUI010000084.1 GCA_030157685.1 Ferruginibacter sp.
TTGCTCCTGAAGATGCTTATGGCCCCAGGAGCGAAGAAGCAATTATTGAATTTCCGAAAGAAAATGTGCCTGCTGATATGGTACTTGAACCAGGCATGCCGCTTACATTAGCAAACCAGGCCGGTCAGCCTGTTCCGGTAATTGTGGTAGAAGTAAAAGATGATGTGATCATCCTGGATGCCAATCATTTTTTAGCCGGACAGGAACTGATATTTGATATTGAGCTGGTGGAAATAGCAGAATAATGGATAATTGAAAATTTATTAATGGATAATAGGCAGTTTGCGAAAGCAGGCTGCTTTTTTGTTTGAGGGAATTATCCGTTATCCCCGTCCGAACGGAATTATCCGGGCGGGCATTAAAAAATTATCCATTAATTTTAAGCCATGATACAAATTAGCCCCGATAATATTGCCGACCGCTTTATACGCTATGTAAAAATTGATACGCAAAGCGATCCAACCAGTACAGCTCATCCCACAACAGAAAAACAAAAAGACCTGAGTAAGCTTTTGCTGAAAGAATTATTTGGTATGGGAATTACCGATGCATCTACCGATGAGTATGGATATGTGTATGCAACTATTCCATCCAACAGTGATAAAAAAAATATTCCGGCTATTTGTTTTTGTGCGCATGTAGATACAGCGCCCGATTGCAGTGGAACCAATGTAAAACCCATATTGCATCAGTATTATGATGGTGCCGATATTGTACTGCCCGATGATACCACACAGGTTTTGCGAATGAGTGATTCGCCTTATTTAAAAAACCATATCAACAGCGGTGTAATAACTGCCGGTGGAAATACTTTATTGGGTGCAGATGATAAGAGCGGCGTGGCAGCCATTATGGAAGCGGCATTGTTTTTTATACAGAATCCTGCTGTTAAACATGGCGATATAAAAATATTATTTACACCCGATGAAGAAGTGGGCCAGGGCACAGCAAAAGTAGATATGCAAAAACTGGGTGCACAGTTTGGTTACACATTAGATGGTGGCGAAGCCGGAAGCCTGGAAGATGAAACCTTTAGTGCTGATGGTGCTGTGATCACCATCAGCGGTGTGATAACACATCCCGGTTACGCAAAAGATAAAATGGTGAATGCGTTAAAAGTTGCGGGTGCAGTTTTAGATGCTTTACCAAAAAACGAATGGAGCCCCGAGACAACAGAAAAGAAAGAAGGCTTTGTGCATCCAACATCGGTAAATGGCATTGCAGAAAAAGCAAGCATACAATTTATTGTAAGAGATTTTACACTGGCTGGTTTGCAGCAGCATCACCAACGCCTGAAAAAAATTGCTGAAGAAACGGTTGCAAAATTTCCCGGCGCAGTAATGGAATATGCCGTGCAGGAACAATACCGCAACATGAAGGAAGTATTGGACACATGCCCGGAAGTGGCGGCTTATGCCGAAGAAGCCATACAAAGAGCCGGCCTTACTATGAAGAAAGAAAGCATACGTGGTGGAACCGATGGCAGCCGCTTCAGTTATATTGGTATGCCCTGCCCTAATATTTTTACCGGTATGCAAAACATACACAGCAAACTGGAATGGATAGGAACAAAAGATATGGCCAAAGCTGCAGAAACCATTGTGCATGTGGCGATGATATGGGAGGAGCGGTCCTGAACTGAATGGAAGGATTAAAATTTATGCATGTATTTGGTATACCACTCCGAAAGCGCTTCCATTTTTGGCAGGTTATCTTTCAGCCATACATCGTATGTATCGCCTCTTGATTGGTAAATATAATAACACAATGCTTCGGTGTGATGATTGTTTGCCAGGGTATAAAAATAATCCACGTAAAAATTCCACCAGAAACCCTTTTTGTCTTTTTTCGCTTCTCCTAACAGCGTAAAAATTATTTGAGTGTTTTCGGCAAGTAAACTGACAGCCGGCTTGTTTTTATTGGCTTCGTTATTTTTAGAAGATTCGAGTATATCCAGCATTAATGTTACTGTACTAAATTCATCTCCTTCTTTTTTAGCAGGGGACGTTTTAGAATTATTTTTTTGTTTGCCTGCATTTTTCCATTCATCTTCCAATGCCAGTAATGCCGACGCCGATCTTTTGGTTTTTGGTTCCAGCAGTAAAAAATTGTATAAAGCTAAAATAGCCTGCACACGATTTCCCTGAGAGATCATAGACATACCCAGCAGAAAATGGCTGCTGGCATGCAAAGGATTTAATTTTAATGCTTTCTGCAAGGCATCATCAGCATCGTTATAATTTTTTAAATTGAAGGAAGTAAGCGCCAGGTTATAGTACAGTAAATGGTTCGTTTTATACTTTTTTAAAGCCAGCTTGTAGGTGTTTATGGCTTCAGGTTTTCTGCCCAAAAGATCGAGTGCAGAACCCTTCAAAATATAAGCCTGGTCTACATAATCCAGGTTTCGGGCAATTACTATATCAGCGTATTTCAAGGCATTTGGATAATCTTTCAATGCCAGGTAAGTAGAAGCCAGTTCATAATTGGCCTGTATCGAATTCTTATCACTCTGCAAAGCTTTTTTAAAAAAATCAATGGCACCTTCATAATCGCCTTTGTCGTGCATTTTAATTCCTTCTGTTATAAAATTATTCTCCTGTGCAAATGCTCCGGAGCACAACAGGGTTACCAATAAAAATCCAATCAATTTTTTTATCAAAAACATAGTTGCATTAATTTTTTACAGGCTGATGCTCTTCCAGCAGTTTTCTGAGTTTCTTTTTGAGTTTGAAATTATTTTTGGCATCATCGCAATAGGCCAGCACTATTTTAGAAGCATGTTGCTCTACTCTAATGGGATTAACGGCTTCAGCCTTATTCTCCAGTGTATATTTGGCCATGGCGGCAACATACAAGGTCAGCACACTTTTATCAACACTAATGTCTTCAACAAATCCTTTTAAATAAAACTGGTAATCCTTTGTCCCGGTCATCCAGGCAGTTAAAAACGATAAAGCACCGTCTCTGCCGGCATCTGTTTCAGCAAAGGGAGTAGTTAGTAAAAAGTTTGCAGCAGATAAAGCCATTGGTTCTGTCTCTTTATAATCTGAAGGCTTTTCAAGTTTAATATCCTGGTACGGATAAACCATTTGTGCATTTGAAACATAACAAAAGCAAACAAGCAGAAATAAAAACAAAAATTTACGCATAATTATTTTTTTTGCAGATACTGAATGTTAAATCAGTTCCTGTAAGCTTATAAAGATAAAGAGAATTAAAATGATGTTGATATTCCGGGTTAAGCGGTTTATCAATTTATCTCCGGGTGCTGCACCAGGTAGATGATGTTGTTAGTAAGGCGACAAACAACTGCAAAGTGATGGTGAAGGGTTGCTAGGCTGATATGAAAGCTTAATTAAGCTTCAAAAGCACAAGAGTGCCCCCGAATGCTTTCGGGGTAAACTGTGCCAATGAAGTTGATTAAAGATTTCCTGCCCGGTACATAAAAAATTATCTATCTTCAATACAAATTTTACAACTATGGAATATTTAAGAGATTATTGGTGGGTCATACTGCTGGTATTGGCCTTACTGGGCTGCTTTGTTACCATTAACCAGGGCTTTATTGGCGTGGTTACCATGTTCGGTAAATACCGCCGTATCATGCGGCCGGGTCTGAATTTTAAAATTCCTTTCCTGGAGCAGATCTTTAAAAAAGTAAGTATTCAGAACCGCTCGGTTGAGCTGGAGTTTCAGGCCGTAACCATTGACCAGGCGAATGTTTATTTTAAATCGATGCTGTTGTATTCGGTACAGAATGAGCAGGAAGAAACCATTCAGAAAGTGGCGTTTAAATTCATCAGCGATAAAGACCTGATGCAGGCCTTAATACGTACGGTGGAAGGAAGTATCCGTGCATTTGTATCTACCAAAAGGCAGGCAGAGGTTTTAAATGTGCGCCGCGATATTGTGGAGAATGTAAAAGAACAGGTGGATGTGGCGCTGGAGGGATGGGGTTATCACCTGCAGGATCTTCAAATTAATGACATCACATTTGATGAAGCCATCATTACCAGTATGAGTAAAGTGGTTGCATCAAACAACTTAAAAGCAGCTGCCGAAAATGAAGGCCAGGCTTTATTGATAACCAAAACAAAAGCAGCCGAAGCAGAAGGTAATGCCATTAAAATTGCAGCCGAAGCTGAAAGGCTGGCGGCGCAGTTACGTGGACAGGGTGTTGCTTTGTTCCGGGAAGAAGTGGCAAAAGGTATGAGCCAGGCTGCAACAGAAATGAAACAGGCAAACCTGGATACCAATGTTATTTTGTTCAGCATGTGGGTGGAGGCCATTAAGAATTTTGCAGAATACGGAAAAGGCAATGTGATCTTCTTAGACGGTGGCAGCGATGGTATGGAAAAAACCATGAAGCAGATAATGGCCATGCAGCAACTGGAGAGCAAAAAATAATTTTCAACGGTTCACATAATTTAAACCCCGGGTAGTTCCGGGGTTTTTTATTAAAAGGAATTTCAAATAAAAAAGCTGTCAGGGTGTACTGAGCTTGACGAAGTGTTCTCGAACCCGGTGTGTTACAATAAACCCGTCTTCGACATGCTCAGACTGACAGTAAAATAATTCGATAAGGTTATTTTATATGATAAAAGATGACATCGTAAAAATCAAGATTAACATTTTGTTATGCAGCTATTGTAAATTTGTTTCGTTTCATTGCATAATTGAGATAGTTTTGGCACAATTATAGCGCAGCTATCATTACAAATAAAACCCGGCACACATGTTTAATATTCTATTGCAGATAGACAGTACAGGAATCGCATCTTCTTCAGCAGGTAAAGAATCTTTGTTTTCGTTATTGGTAAAGGGCGGCGTGTTGATGATTCCGCTGGCGATATTTTTGGCCATGGCGATATTCTTTTTTATTGAACGCCTGATAGCCATTCGCAAAGCCAGTAAGATTGATGATAATTTCATGAACATCATCCGTGATCATATCATTAATGGTAATGTAACAGCAGCCCGCAGCCTGGCAAAAAACACACCCAACCCGGTTGCAAAAATGATTGACAAAGGTTTGCAGCGCATCGGTAAACCCATTGATGCCATTGAAAAAAGTATGGATAATGTTGGCAAGCTGGAGGTTTACCGGATGGAAAGAAATCTTCCGGTGCTTTCTGTTATTGCACGTATTGCGCCGCTGTTTGGTTTTGTGGGTACTATTATTGGGTTGGTAATGTTGTTGAGGGATTTTGCTACGGCAACCAACCCCTCCATCACCGATATTGCTGATGCCATGTATGTAAAGATGATTACTTCTGCAACGGGGCTTATCATTGGTATCATTTCTTTTTTAGGATATAGTTACCTGAATACACAGATTGATAAAACGGTACATAAAATGGAATCGGCAAGTGCTGACTTTATAGATATTTTGCAGGAGCCAACGAGGTAATAACACGAATAGAACGAATTACACTAATTACACGAATTAATTTGCTCTGAAAAAATTCGTGTAATTAGTTCAAATTAGTGAAATAGAAATAAGATGAGTTTAAAAAAACGTTTAAGGGATAATCACAATGAAGTGGATGCTGGTCCGCTGAATGATGTGCTGTTCATTTTATTAATGTTCTTTTTACTGATCTCTACGTTGGCTAATCCGAATGTGGTTAAGGTAAGCAATCCCAAAGGTAAAAGCGATACCAAGGTTAATCAAAACATTGTGGTTACCGTTACCAAAGAGCAGAAAGTATTTATTGGTACACAGCAGATCGATATCATGTATATTGATTCTTTACTGAAGAAAGAAGTGGAGAACAATAAAAAATATATTGATACACCAACTGTGGTGATGAACGTGGATACCAGTGCCTACTACGGCATGGCTTTTAAAATTATGGAAGCTGCCAAACGTGCCAAAGCCAAGCTGGCAGCAAATATTAAGCAGTAATAATAATCATCCGTTCTTTACCGTACATATCTTTTTTCACCATCACCGTTTGATAATATTTGTGGAATAAAGCCGCCGTTTCTTTGGCAAGGTCTTCATGCGTTTCCAGGTAAATCTTTCCGTTGGGCAATAAATGGTCTCTGCCGAATGCGGCAATTTTTTCATAAAAGATCAGGGGCGATTTGTCGGGCACAAACAGCGCCAGGTGTGGTTCAAAGTTGGTTACATTTTTAGCCAGTTTTTCTTTTTCATGAATGGGTATGTATGGCGGATTGCTGATGATGATGTCAAACATGCCAAGTGTTTGCCAGTTTGCTTCATCTAAAAAATCAAGTTCGGTAAACTGGATATGTGCATTATGCAGCGTGGCATTTTCCTTAGCCAGTGAAAGTGCATCTTTACTTACATCAATAGCAGTAAGTTTTGAAGCAGGTAAATTCTTTTTGATGGCAATGGGTATGCAGCCGCTGCCGGTTCCAATATCCAGTATTGCAGGGTCGGTAAGTTTTGATTTGCGGTCTTTAATCAATTGTTCAACCAGCTCTTCCGTTTCGGGCCGGGGAATCAACACATGTTCATTCACTTTTATTTTCATGCGGTAAAACCAGGCTTCGCCCAAAACATATTGTATGGGCTTATGCAATAGCAATTCCTGCAGGGTATTTTGTATCAATTCATTGGCAGCCGGCGAAATTATCTTTTCCGGATTTTTTAAAATATCCGAACG
>JAOAUI010000085.1 GCA_030157685.1 Ferruginibacter sp.
GTTCAAAATCCACCATTTTAAACTACTTTTGCCACCTTAAAAAGAGTTTAGAACGTACATGAAGAACATCAGAAATTTTTGCATCATTGCACATATTGACCACGGCAAAAGTACCCTTGCCGACCGCTTACTGGAATTTACCAAAACTATTGGCGAACGGGATATGCAGGCACAGGTACTGGATGATATGGACCTGGAGAGGGAGAAAGGGATAACTATTAAGAGCCATGCCATACAGATCAACTACCCCTGGAAAGGAGAGGAATATGTACTTAACCTGATTGATACACCCGGCCACGTAGATTTTAGTTATGAAGTGAGCCGTGCCCTTGCAGCATGTGAGGGAGCTCTGCTTTTAGTAGATGCCAGCCAGGGCATACAGGCGCAGACAATCAGCAATTTATACCTCGCTATTGAAAATAATTTAGAGATCATTCCGGTAATCAATAAGATTGATATGGACGGGGCTATGATACCGGAAGTTACCGACCAGATAGTGGAACTGATAGGCTGCAAGCCCGGAGATATACTGCTTGCCAGTGGTAAAAGCGGTATTGGTATTGAGGAGATCCTGACTGCCATTATTAACCGTATTCCGGCACCCAAGGGCGACCCAAAAGCACCCCTGCAGGCATTGATATTTGATAGTGTGTACAACAGTTTTCGGGGTATTATTGTGTATTACCGGGTGTTTAACGGTACGCTAAAAAAGAACGATCTTATTAAATTCAGCAATACCGGCCTGCAGTATGGGGCCGATGAAGTGGGGATATTGAAATTTGGTATGAGTCCACGCCCCGAAGTGGCCGCTGGCGATGTAGGTTATATCATCACTGGCATCAAAAACGCCAAGGAAGTAAAAGTGGGCGACACTATTACTACAACAATAAATGGTTCTCCTGATGCCATACAGGGTTTTGAAGATGTGAAACCGATGGTATTTGCAGGTATCTTCCCGGTAGAAACAGATGCTTTTGAAGAACTGCGTGATTGCATGGATAAACTGCAACTGAACGATGCATCATTAACTTTTGAGCTGGAAACATCCCAGGCACTGGGCTTTGGTTTCCGCTGCGGATTTTTAGGTATGTTGCATATGGAGATCATCCAGGAGCGGCTGGAAAGGGAGTTTAACCAAACGGTAATTACCACCGTACCCAACGTAAGTTTTATTGCTACTACGGTGCGTAAAGAAGTAATTAAGATTAACAACCCAACCGAAATGCCTGATCCCACCAGGATCGATCATATTGATGAGCCGTTTATTAAAGCACAGATCATTACCAAGCCGGAGTATATTGGCAATATCATGACGCTTTGTATTACCAAGCGTGGTATTCTTACTCACCAGCATTATTTAACACCAACCCGTGTGGAGCTAAGTTTTGAAATGCCTTTAACCGAAATTGTTTTTGATTTTTACGATAAATTGAAAAGCATGACCCGTGGATATGCATCTTTCGATTATCACCCGATAGAATACAGGCCAAGTGATATTGTGAAGATGGATATTTTATTGAATGGTGAAAAAGTAGATGCGCTGAGTGCTTTGATTCACCGTGGCCGTGCCCATGAGTTTGGCCGCAAGCTTTGCGAAAAGCTGAAAGAGTTGTTGCCCAAGCAACAGTTTCAGATTGCTATACAGGCTGCTATTGGTGCCAAGGTAGTTGCCAGGGAAAACATTAGCGCCATGCGTAAGGATGTTACTGCCAAATGTTATGGTGGTGATATAAGCCGTAAGCGTAAGCTGTTGGAGAAACAGAAAGAAGGTAAGAAGCGTATGAAGCAGATTGGGAATGTGGAAGTGCCGCAGGAAGCTTTCCTTGCAGTGCTTAAATTAAATGATTAACCTTTGTGAACTCTTCGTGCCTTAGTGCCTTTGTGGTTTTATTTCACCACTAAGACACAAAGACACAAAGTAACACAAAGAAGAAACCAGATTTTTAAGTTGTAAATAAAAATATCATGAGCAATTTTTCTTTAGATTCCGATATTAACATAGAAGTAAAAGCCAGCTTCATCAGTAAAGGCAGCGATGCACCTTTAACCGGTGAAGGGTACGAATTCAGGTTGTATGAAAAGGATTTGATGGAAGATGATTACCTGGGTAAAAGTGCATTGGATGCAAACGGAACAGCCACTGTTGCTTTTAAGCACGGCGATTATATGGACTTCTTAAACCCGGAAGTAAATCCTGACCTTTACTTTGCTTTATACAATGGTGAGGCTTTAATCTTTCAAAGCCCGGTAATGCGTGACCTGGATATGGAAGGCCTGGAGAAATTTAAAATGGGCGAGGGCGAGGTTGTTGATTTGGGAACATTTTTAGTGGATGCCTCTTAATAATTATTAATTATCCCCCTTGCCCTTCGGCTTAGCCGGAGCAGGTTTCACTTCTTCCTCAGCTCCTTTTAATTTATTTTCATCCAAATTACCCGATGGGTCACGGATGGGGTTTGGTACGGGGGCCTGTCCATCGGGTGTTACCACGTTAAATACTTTTTCTACATGCACCCATTTGCCATTTCTCCATTTAAAGCCTTCGTAATCACCATCGCCAACCAGTGTCCATTTCTTTGCAGGTTCGTTGCTTTCCGAAACGAGGTGCTCTACAATAATCACGTCAAGATCCTTATCATAATTTAACCGGGGGCCTGCTTCTTTTTTATACTCCATGATATAACGGCTGTGCGATGTTTTGAAAACGCCATCATCTTCATAACTGAAATAGCGGCCGCCAAAAACAGGCTCGTCATTAATAAAATTAAGCACTTCAATTATTTTGCGGCTGCTTCGGATATTGTTCTCATCAAAGCCAAGCAGGGTATAATAATTCTGGTTGCTGCTACGCTTGGCTATAATCTTATAATAGATGGCGCCAATCCAGCCATTGTGATTGCCTATAGTGTCTGCAATATTTGTAGTAACATCAGATTTGTCAATGAGGCCATATAGTTTTAATGAGCCATCATAGGTTTTCATCTGTATGGCACCATGCTGGCGTATAATATTTTCATTAATGACCAGTTGCCAGGTAAAAATGCGGAACACACTGTCGGGAGAATACAGGATTGAAATTGTTTGCAAAGAATCAAAAGGGTAGTGGAAGGAATTTTTTGTTTTTAATGCACGTACCAGCACACGGGTAAACATGCTGTCGGCATTAAAACGGTTATCGGCATTAATGCCTTGTATTATTTTATTTGAATATAGTTTTAATGAATCTTCTTTTTGCTTTAACACTTTAAGCTCTGCCTTGCCAATGCCCTGTGCAAAGGTGTATACGCCGATAAAGGATAAAAAAAGTAAAATGAAAAATTTCTTCATGCAATAAAAATAACCAATCTTAAAATAGGTTGGAGAATAAACTATTGTAACAGGTAAAATTTAACTAAAGATTTAGGGATAAAACGCAGATGACGCTGATTGAGCAGACCCGCCTGCCGGCCGGCAGGTTAAAGCTGATTTTTTAGGTCATTCGCAAAATCAATCAACGAATTATATACTGCATCAATGCGTTCATCGTTCAAATCCACTTCGGGCCGGGTAGTGGGCAGGAAGATGTTATGTACACCAAGGTTGCGGCCAAACTGCATATCGCTGAGGGTATTGCCAATCATGATTGCTTTGCTGAGATCAATATCAGAAAAATCCTGTACAGCCTGCAAACCCATGCCTGGGTTGGGCTTTCTGTTGGGGCTGTCATTATCCAGGTCAGGACAAAAATAGACTGCATCAATCCTGCCGCCATTTGCTTCAATGGCAGCAATCATATTTTTATGAATAAGATTAAGGTCTTCTAATTTGGTTACTCCTTTTCCAATTCCTTTTTGATTGGTTACAACAACAATGTGGTGGAATGTTTCTGCAAAAACAGCAATGGCTTCTTTCGCACCTTCGTAAAAAGTAAATTCATCCCAGGTATGTATATAGTCAAGATGTTTTTCGTGGTTGATGACGCCGTCTCTATCAAGAAATAAAGTCCAGGTATTGTCTATTTGCTTTAAATCAATCATCGTTTTTATTTATTACACGAATTAAAAACACGAATTACACGAATTAATTTACTAAAATGGTAATGCTGATTCCTTACTCCTGACTCCCGGCTCCTAACTCCACCTGTGCTTTTTCAAAATCTTCCGGTATACCAATATCAATAAAATATTCATCCTGTATAATGCCGAACATTTTTCTTTTATCAAAATATGCTTCCAGGTAATCTTTTTCAAAAGAGAATTTTTGCGGAAGATCTTCCTGCATAAAGCTGGCAACATTTTGTGCGTAAACACCGCCGTTTATTAATCCGGATTCGTAAAACTGTTTTTCTTTAAAGCTGGCTATAGAAGCATCTTCATTAAGTTCAACAACACCATACCGGTCAAAATCATTCATCGGTTTTAGTGATAAAGTACAGTCTGCATCACAGCTGGTATGAAAACCGGATACCCATTCTACATCAATTTTAAATAGTGTATCTCCATTTAAAATCAATACATCTTTTTCTGTAACCAGGCTACAGGCAAGCTTTACAGCACCTCCTGTACCCAAAGGCTCAGCTTCTATTGAAAACTGTTTGTTGAGAGCTGGATATTGCTCATTTACATAATCAATGATCATGTCACTTTTATAACCAACAGAGAAAATGAATGTATCAACTCCCTGGTTTAATAAGTGTTCTATTACAAAATATAAGAATGGCCTACCGGCAACTGGTGCCATGCATTTGGGGACATCGCTTACAACGCTTCTTAATCTGGTTCCCAATCCTCCTGCCAATATGATTGATTCTTTGATCATCCGAAATATTCTGACTCTACCAACTCACAAATAATATGCCCCAGCATGATATGGCTTTCCTGTATGCGTGGTGTATCGGTTGATGGTACATTGATGAGATAATCTGACAGGCTTTTCATGGTTCCGCCGGTAAGGCCGGTAAATGCAATGGTGATCATGCCTTTTTCTTTGGCTACTTCAAAAGCGTTGTAAATATTTTTACTGTTGCCGGATGTGCTTAAGCCCACCAGCACATCGCCTTTATTGCCGATACCTTTTATTAAACGTGAGTAGATCACATCATAACTGTAATCGTTTGCCACTGCAGTAAGGTAAGATGTGTTGCAATGCAGGGCTTCGGCAGGCAAAGCATCCCTGTCGGTATAAAAACGGCCGCTGAATTCGGCTGCCAGGTGCTGTGCATCGGCAGCACTGCCTCCATTGCCGCAAAACAAAACCTTGTTACCGTTTTTAAAAGCATGTACTATTACAGCAATGCATTCCTGCACTGTTTGCAATAACTCTTCATTTTGTAAAACATCCTGCTTTACATTGATAGAAGCCTGCACTATATTTTTTATCTGTTCCATAATTTTCTAAATGGTGATTAATAAAAGGGTCTGTAATGTTAAGCAAAGGTATGCCGTACAAGAGTGCGACGCAACAGTGCCAAATAGCAATTCAAATGCCGGGTTCAAAAAAAAAGAAAAACATAATCTTCGTTTTAATCTTCTCCATTTCCTCCCGCTTTTGGGGAGATATATGAGGCCGTCCAGGTTGTTAAACCATATTTTGTGAAAGAATAATCACGTACCGTGCCGCCAAAAGTATTCAATGTTTTAATAACAGCATGGCGGGTATTGCCCGGGCAATAAAATATCATAAAGCCGCCACCGCCGGCACCGCTTATCTTGCCGCCTGTTGCACCGGCAGCTTTTGCGGCTGCATAAACGTTTTCAATACTGCTGTTGCTGATATTGGCGGCCATATTTCTTTTCTGTTCAAAGCCATAATCAAGTATCAGTCCAATCTCATCCAGTTTGCCCTGCAACAAAGCTTCCTTCATCATTTTTGCCTGGTCTTTTAAATGGTGCATGGCTTCAATGCTTTTCTCATTCTTCTCATTTACATTTTTTACCTGCTCTTTTATAATAGCGGCGCTTTCTCTGGAAGTGGATGTAAAATAAAGCACCAGGTTGTTTTCCAGTTCATGTAAATACTCAGGTTTAATGCGCAAGGGATTTACAATTACTTTATCGCCTGCATAAAACTCCATGAAATTTACACCACCAAAAGTTGCTGCGTACTGGTCTTGTTTACCACCGGCCAGTTGCAGGTCGTTGCGCTCAATATCGTAGGCGTACTGTGCAATTTTATATTCATCCAATCGCAGTTTCAGCATTTCTTTAAAAGCACCCAGTACCGCCACTACCAAAGTTGATGAAGTACCTAAACCAGAACCGGCAGGCGCATCAACAAAAGTAGAAAGCCTGAAACCTTTTAGTACCGGTGAATGATCTTTTTGAATTCGGTTGTACACACCTTTTAGCAGGTCAAGTGTACCATCAATCGGCAATTCATTAACAAGATCAAAAATTTGTTGTTCATCCCTGTCAAGTGCTTCTACAATAATTTTATTTTCGGGTAAAGTTTCAATAGCAGCATAGGCAGAAAGAGAAATGGTGGCGTTTAATATAGCACCGCCAAACTGATCGCTGTATGGGCTCACATCTGTACCACCACCGGCCAATCCAATTCTTAAAGGAGCTTTGCTTCTGTAGATCATCTAATCTGTTTAATGCGGCAATTTACTTACTATTGGCCACTTCAAGTATGCTTTGCAGCATTTTTGTC
>JAOAUI010000086.1 GCA_030157685.1 Ferruginibacter sp.
ATTTACTGGATAGCAAAAAAAGGCAGTGCGTTGCAAACCCCCGCACTTACAGCGCAGCAATTGCAAAATGAAAAAATTACAAGTGGTACCAGCAGTTTGCAGGTTTTTACCGATTCTTTTAAAAACGGCCTTACCGACCCGCTTGCTGTACTGCTTTTGCAGATCATCGTCATTATTGCCTCTGCACGTCTTTTTGGTTACCTGTTTAAAAAAATAAGGCAACCGGCTGTTATTGGTGAAATTGTAGCAGGTATCATTCTCGGCCCGTCAATCATCGGGGCATATTTTCCCGAGATAAATAATTTCTTATTTCCTGTTGCCTCCTTATCAACGCTCAGTTTCATCAGCCAGATCGGCCTTATTCTGTTTATGTTCATCATCGGTATGGAGCTTGATCTGAAAGCCATTGGCAAACAGGCTTATGGTGCTGTTATCATCAGTCATGCCAGTATTATTATACCCTATACTTTGGGAATGGTCCTTGCCTATTATATTTATCGTGATTATGCACCGGCAGGCACCAGCTTTTTATCCTTTGCACTGTTTATGGGCATTGCCATGAGCATTACTGCATTTCCTGTGCTTGCCCGAATATTGCAGGAAAAAAAACTTACCCGAAGTAAGCTGGGAGCTATGGCACTTACCTGTGCCGCTGCCGATGACCTTACTGCCTGGTGTATTCTGGCTGCAGTGATTGCATTGGTAAAATCAGGCTCATCCTTCAGTGTTTTATACACAATTGGCCTGGCTGTTGTTTATGTATTGGTGATGCTGAAAATTGTGAGGCCTTTTTTAGAAGGGCTGAGCCATGTATATGATGAAAAAGAAAAAAAGAGAACACCCATTATTGCATTGCTCTTTGTAATCCTCATCGTATCTGCTTATATAACTTCTGTTATCGGCATACATGCTTTGTTTGGGGCTTTTATGGCCGGTGTTATTATGCCAGGCAGTTTTAGCTTTCGTAAAATTGTTATTGATAAGATTGAAGACGTAAGTATCATACTGCTCTTGCCGTTGTTCTTTGTAATTACCGGTTTAAGAACACAGATAGGCTTAATAAATGAAGGTCATTTGTGGATCACATTCGGCTGGATATTATTGGTTGCCGTTGCCGGAAAATTTGGCGGCAGTGCATTGGCTGCACGCATGGTTGGACAAAGCTGGAAAGACAGTTTATCTATTGGCGTACTGATGAATACCCGTGGCCTGATGCAGTTGATCGTTTTAAATATTGGTTATGATCTGGGTATTCTATCACCAGAAATATTTGCCATGATGGTGCTGATGGCACTTGTTACTACTTTTATGACCGGGCCGGCGTTGGATCTGATTAATTGGTTGATGCCGGAAAAAGTTTTAGCAAATGAGTTGCAGGAAACCTCCGCAGATCTTACTGAAGAACGAACTTAGCCTTACATTTAAAATGCACCAGCTCATCTTTAAAAAGTGAAGCAACAATATTGATTGTGCCGGTTTCATCGGTAGCATATTTTATAGATGCATGTATGAGATTATTTTCAAGTGGATTTATAACCGCCAGGAATTTCATATCTGCAGCCTGGGTTAAATTGGTTTCGTTACCAATAACCTGTTCCAGTATTTCCTTTATCATCTGCATCATACACACACCGGGTACCACCGGCTGGTTGGGAAAATGCCCTTCAAATATTTTATGATTGCTGTTGATGTGAAGTTCAACCCAAATCTCCGTCTCGGATTTTACAGTATCATTAATAGTAAAAAAATCGTTTAGCAGCATTATCTTTCTATTCTTTTTAAGCCGATGTTAAATTCAAATGTTTTGTGCGATATGCCAATGGTATCCGGTATACCCTTGATATAATTTTTCATTATAACCTCAACAATTGTTTTTTTGTTTGATGCCCGTTCCATCCTCACCAGTTCATCACCGCTTTGGTTTGTAATATAATAATTAAAGCCCTTGCTTTGCGGAAAAATAAAATAAGTCAGTCCTTCATTTGTTTTTACAACCGCTTTGGAATTATCCAGGTTATTCATCAACACCAGTTCAAAATCGTGCTGCAATGTTTTAATAACCGATCTTTTATCCAGCTTTTTCATGATGGAGTACACTTTAAAACTGCCATCGGCTGCAAATTCAAAATCAAAAAAACCAAGCCCCATTTCATTGCTGAAAACCATACGGGTGCTGCTGTCGGGCATTTTTTTAATAAGCAACAATCCACTTAAATGATTGCTCATCACATCAACTGAAGTATTGTACAATGCAACAGTAAAAGCTGGCTTAAATTTTTGCAGCACATTCACATCCGCTGAAGCGGATTGCATTTGCTGATGAGCCGGGGAGCAGCTCAACATCATCCCGATAGCTATCGGGAGCAGCGAGCTACTTAATATCAAATAAGGTATCCGGAATAGATGCATTCAGTTCTTTATTGGTAAAACGCATGATGGTATTATCGCCCGAAAGTTCAAGCATTTGAATGCTTGTAACAGAAAAGTCCTTTTTATCAACAGTTACATTGATGGATTTAAACATCTCTTTCATTCCCTTGCTCACCGGTGTAAGTTCAACCAGGGCATTTGCTTTATTTTCAAAAACACGGGTTTTAAAATCGGTATTATCCAGCATGGTGCCCTGCATACAGTCAATCATTATTTTATTGATTTGCTGAAACATTTTGTTCGACTTGGTAGATACTTTGCTTTCCTTGGTACCGTCCTTTACATATACTTTGTCCTTATTCAGTATCATCAGGTATTTAAAAGGCTGGGTATATTCCATACGCACCCGGCTGTCTTTCTTAAACCAGAAATTTCCTTTGGATGTAATTTTTTCAGAAAGCATACTCAGATTTTTATCCTGGGTAAAATCTGATTTTATAGACGTGGTTTTTAAAGCCGTAGATGCAAATGCTGATTTGAATTTTACCAGATCGGCAACAGCTGTATAACCGGCATACTGTGCATGGGCAGCCATTGAAACTGTAAGCAAAGAAAATATAAATAGTGATTTACGCATAGGGTTGCAAAGCTAACAATTTATCAAGCGGAATGATGTTGTAGCCTCTTTTTTTAACTTCTTGTATAAATGCCGGCAAAACTTCCAAAGTGGTTTTGCTGGTATCATGAAAAAGAAAGACAGCACCGGGCTTTATCCCTTCATTGATCTTACTAAGTAATTTCTTTCCGTCTTTTATAACCGTATCCATTGATCTTACGCTCCAGCCAACGGGTGTATATCCTCCGTTTCTAATTGCTTTTGCCAGATTCGGATTGGTAACGCCATAGGGCGGCCTGAATAGTTTTGGCTTTAGCCCGGTTACCATTTCCATTTCTGCATCCATCTGTTTAAGATCTTCCTGCATTTTTTTGCTTGAATACATATCAAACCAGAAATGATGGGAATAACTGTGGTTGCCAATGATATGCCCATCTGCAAGTACCTGTTTTAAAATTATTTCATTGCCAGCAATCCGATTACCGATGCAGAAAAAAGTTGCTTTTACATTTTCGGTATTCAATATAGACAGAATTTGTTGCGTATAATTTTCTGCCGGGCCATCATCAAAGCTGATGGCAATTTCTTTTTTATGAGTATCAGCTTTGCAAACAATTTTAATAAAGAAATTGGAGCCAACGTAATAACAACCCCAAAATACAATTAAGGAGTATGCAACAAATAAAAGCGGGTAAATATAAATTGGCAGGCCGTATTGTACGTGCAGGCCAATTAAAATGGCCAGCAGTGCAATAAAAAAAATATTTGTGTTGCGGAAGTTTAACATGCCGACAGCAAAGATAAAGAATGATGTATGCCCTGGTAATGATTATAAATTAAAATCCGGTTGATCTTTTTATCGGCAGAACCTGTGTAATTCAATGCGGCAGGCAGTTCTCCTGATTTGATAGCAACTGCTGCCAGCCACATTGCAAAAGCTGCTGCCGTTGGATATTCTCCGCACAGGTGTTTATAATTGATTACTTCTTTTGCATTGAAAACAGTTTGCCCAAGCTGCTCGTAAATTTTGTCTTCGCCTGCGTCTCCGTTTTTTCCGGTGATGATAAGATCAATATCCGCTATACTCACTAAATGCTTTTCTAAAAAAGAAGCAATTTGTTTTTCAATTTCGTCAATTCCCTCTGGTTTATAAAAAGTATGCAGGCCATCCAGTTTTGCATAGTCAGTTGCTGAAGGTTCATTGGCGACTAAGAAAAAAGCAGCACCTTCCCCGGCAATGGTTCCCTTGGTTTTTGTTTTATAAATATCCAGGTTTGATACCGGCCCTTGTTTATACAAACCCAGCCTGTTTAAAATGGTGTGGCTTGTGTTGGTAATTTCGTCAATGGCTCCTACTAGTACATTAGCAGCATCATTTTCCTTTAACAGCATTATACCGTCCAATAGGGCGCTCTCAAATGAAAAGCCACGATGTACAAAAGCATTATTGTAATTATTGCATTGCAGCATCAAGCCAATTTGTGCGCCAATGGTATTATGTGTTGATTGTATGAATGATGTTGGTGTAAGCAGTTCTTCATTAAACTCCACCATCTTGCTTAAAAAAGAATTCGTGTCTTCCAGGCAGCCGTAAGCTGTGCCGGTAATTATGGCATCAGGTACTTTAACTCCTGCTTCCTGTAAACATTCCATGGCAGCGGCCACACCCATACGTATAATGCGGCTCATGCGCCTGATCTGTTTGGGATCAATAAAATCTTTATAGTCGGGCTCAATACAGGCAAGGCGGTTACCGGTGTATGCAACAGCATCCACCAATGGCTGGTGGCCAAAGGTCTTTTGCGGAGAGATATTTCCTGTTGCCCTGATGTACATGTTTATTCTTTAAATCTTTTAATTTTTGAATTGTCAGCCTGAGCTTGTCGAAGGCGGGTTTCTCACAAAAGCATTCCGGTTTCGACAAGCTCAACCTGACAGCTTTTTAATTTATTGCATTACCGCTTATTCTAACTTCGAAAAAATTAATGATGAACAATTACCTCCAAACCCGAATGAATTGGAAAGTACGTGTTTCACTTCCACATTTTTTACTAATTCTCTTTCCGGTACAAACGGCAGATCAACCATAGGTGTTTGCAAACGCAGGTTTGGAAAAATAATACCATGCTGCAAAGCCAGAACAGAAAACACGGCTTCAATGCCACCGCTGGCACCCAATGTGTGGCCGGTAAAAGTTTTTGTTGAACTCATTTTTGGATAATGCGGATCGAACAGTCTTTTGATTGCTGTTCCTTCTGCAATATCATTATTCTGCGTACCTGTGCCATGCAGGTTTATATAATCAATGTCTTCAGGTTTTAACCCGGCTTTCTTTAATGCACCATTCATGGCCAGGTAAGAACCGATTCCATCGGGCGATGAAGCTGTTTGGTGATAGGCATCATTGGCATTGCAATATCCGCTTAAAATAATTGTTGGTTTGTTTTTTAATGTGGCGGCAACTTTATCTGAAACCAGCACCACATATCCTGCACCTTCTCCAAGGTTAAGCCCACGGCGGTTTTCATCAAAAGGCTGACAAAACTGTTCATCAACAATCATCAGTGTATTAAAACCATTGAGGGTAAATCTTGCCATTGAATCGGTACCTCCGGCAACAACCACATCTACAATATTGTTTCTGATAAGCCTTGCACCCAAAAAAATAGCATTGGCCGATGATGAACAGGCTGTGCTGATAGTGGTGATATAATCTTTAATACCCAATGCATCGGCAACCAGTTCTGTTACACTGCCGCATTCGTGATTAATAACATCACGTAATTTTCCTTTGCTGTTATCTGATAAAAATCCGGTGAAGAAATTTTCGGTTTTATCCATGCCGCCAACAGATGTGGCAGAAATAAATCCCGTGCGTAAGTCTTTAATATTTTCAATGTCTGCAGTTGCAAGCGCTTCCTTTGCAGCTACTAAACTTAATAATGCAGTGCGGCTTTTAATGTTGGGTAAGCCGGCAAGTTGTGCAAGTTCATCGTTACTGAGCTTTACTTCTGCAACCGGCAATCTGTTGCCGTGAGCAGAATGTAAGTATCGCATCTGTCCCATTCCTGCCCGGCCGTTTTCCAATGCATCCAGGCATTCGGCAACATTATTACCTATTGCCGAAATGATACCGGTGCCGGCAACAAAAACGGGTTCATTATTATTAAGCATTCTGGGCTTGATGAGCAGTTATATATTCGGCCATGGTACGTACGGTTTTAAAAACCTTTGGTCCGTCTTCTGCATTTGATAATTTGATCTTATACTGCTGTTGCAGTAAAACGATCAATTCCAGCGCATCTATCGAATCAAGGCCAAGTCCTTCAACAAACAGGGATTGGTCATCTCCTATATCCTCAGGTTTAGTATCCTGCAAATTCAACTGGGCAATGATCTGTGTTTTCAGATCCGACATTAATTTATCCATTTTGTAACTGGTGTATTTTAGTAAGGTTTTCTTTTGTAAAATTAACTGAATTGGCGCTTTTATCTTTCTCTATTAAAAATAAAGTTGCATTATAATTTTTGTCAAGCACATCTACCCAGCCGCAAATACAGCACTGCAATATATTATTATTAATCAGGTT
>JAOAUI010000087.1 GCA_030157685.1 Ferruginibacter sp.
ATAACGAAGCACAAATGTTTGCCAACCGTGGTTATGCAGTTTTGCAAATGAATTTCCGGGGCTCTACCGGTTATGGAAAGGAGTTTTGGCTAAAGAGCCAGAAACAATGGGGCAAAACCATGCAGGATGATATAACCGATGGTGTGCAATGGCTGATCAAGGAAGGTATTGCCGATCCAAAACGTGTGGCTATTTACGGCGGCAGTTATGGCGGCTATGCAACACTGGCAGGCGTTACTTTTACGCCAGATCTGTATGCCTGTGCGGTTGACTATGTGGGCGTGGCAAATATGTTCACCTTTATGAAAACCATACCACCTTATTGGGAGCCATACAAAGCCATGTTTTATGAAATGGTTGGCGACCCGGTAAAAGACAGCGCTTTGCTGGCAGCAGCCTCTCCGGTTTTGCATGCAGGCAATATTAAAACACCGTTGTTTGTTGCACAGGGAGCAAACGATCCACGTGTGAATAAAGCAGAGAGCGATCAGATGGTGGAAGCCTTAAAGAAGAGGGGAGTAGCAGTTGATTATATGGTTAAAAATGATGAAGGCCATGGCTTTGCCAATGAAAAGAACAGGCTTGAATTTTACAATGCAATGGATAAATTCTTTGATAAATATCTTTCGGGTAAACCGGTGGAGGCTAAGAAGCAGTAAAGTAAAAAGGTTAACAAAGTTGATAAAGTTGACAGCCCTTGCAAGGGCTGTCAACTTTTATTTTTAGGTAAGCTGGACCAAAAAATAATTTTTCTTACCTTTTTGGACAAGCATATATTTATTGTGAAGCAATAAAGAACTGTCAACTTTCAAATCAATACTCTCTACTTTTTTACGGTTAATACTTACACCACCGCCCTGAACCATTTTTCTTGCTTCGCCTTTACTGGGGAAAATATTTGTTTCTGCTAAAAATGAAACCACATCAATACCTGTATCAATTTTTTCTTTTGCAAAATCAGTTTTTACAATGCCATCCATTCCTTCCAGGTCTTCTGCACTAAGGGTTTCGGCGGGAGCAGTTTGGTTTGCAAATAATTTTTCTGTTGTCTCAATGGCTTTGTTGTACTCAGCTTCGCCATGTACAAAAATGGTTACTTCTTTGGCCAGCGTTTTTTGCAAAACTCTTTTGGATGCATCTTTTTTTTGCTCAGCAATCAAGTCATTGATCGTTTGTTCATCAAGAAAAGTAAATATTTTTATCCAGGCTTCGGTGTCTGAGTCACTGGCATTTAACCAAAATTGATAGAATTCGTATGGCTTGGTTTTTTCTGGATCCAGCCAAATATTTCCCTGCTCAGTTTTTCCAAATTTACCGCCATCGGCTTTTTTAATTAGTGGACTGGTAAAGGCAAATGCCTCACCACCGCATTTTCTTCTTATTAGTTCTGTGCCGGTTACAATATTGCCCCATTGGTCGCTGCCGCCCATTTGCAGTTTGCAGTTTTTGTTTTGGTAAAGCCAGTAAAAATCGTAGCCCTGTACCAATTGGTAAGTAAATTCTGTAAAACTCATGCCGGCTTCTCCTTCCAGTCTTTTCTTTACACTGTCTTTGGCCATCATGTAGTTTACGGTAATGTGTTTACCGGTATCCCGTATAAAATCTAAAAATGAAATTTCTTTAAACCAATCGTAGTTATTGGCCATTTCGGCCGCATTGGATTTGGTTTTATCAAAGTCTAAAAATTTTTCAAGCTGGACTTTTACACCGGCCACATTTTTACTTAAAACATCTTCGCTTAATAAATTTCTTTCTTCACTTTTGCCACTGGGGTCGCCAACCATACCGGTTGCTCCGCCTACAAGTGCAATGGGTTTATGTCCTGCTTTTTGCAAATGAACGAGCAAAATAATCTGTACCAGGCTGCCTATATGCAGGCTGTCGGCTGTTGGGTCAAATCCAATATAAGCTGTGGTCATTTCTTTGTCTAATTGCTCTTTTGTTCCGGGCATTATGTCCTGAATCATTCCCCTCCATTGTAATTCTGCTATTAAAGGCTTCATTTCTTTTTATAGATTAATGTACTTTTTCCTGAAATTGTAATTTCGGCAAAAGTGCTTATAAATATTGATAAAAGCATAAGTTTCTCACTTAATTAAAGCCTGTTTAGTACAAAAGGGAATAGCTTTTTTTTAAAAACCGGTTTATCTGCTTTCAACGTACATGCACAGGCATCTTTTTTATTACTGTGGGTGTCTTTTATCGGGTAATTAAAAATATTCCCAAATGCATAAATAATATACGCCATGCGTAATTGAATTTGTACTAATAAGCTTAATTTTATATTAATATATAGACACAATTTACCAAGTATTTTTACGTTATTGTTTTTGATCTACCTAAAAATTCAATAACCAACCTAATGTTATTATGAGATTTTACCCCAAAATATGCACCGTACTGCTGCTCATTTTACCCCTATCGCTATTTGCACAGTTGCGAAAATACTCAAACGAATTTTTAAATATTGGTGCCGGAGCAAGGGGCCTTGCAATGGGCGGTGCCCAGGTTGCATCGGCAAAAGATGCTACAGCAGGATACTGGAACCCAGCTGGATTAACCGGAATAAAAGAACAAGCCAGTGTTAATTTAATGCACGCCGAATATTTTAGTGGCATTGCCAAGTACGATTACCTGTCGGCTGCCAAGCCAATACAGGATAACAAGAGAGCCCTTGGCTTTTCTATTTTAAGATTTGCAGTGGATGACATACCTAACACTCTATTTTTAGTTGAACCGGATGGAAGGGTTAACTATGAAAATATCCAGACTTTCTCTACTGCCGACTATGCCTTCCTGCTTTCATTTGCACAAAAAATAAAAGAGACCGAAAAAACGAAGATAAGCTTTGGATTAAATGCAAAAGTGATTTACCGTAAGGTGGGCAAGTTTGCATCGGCCTGGGGATTTGGCCTGGATGCCGGCCTGCAAATGCATGGCGAAAGATGGAATTTAGGTGTGGTAGCCAGGGATATAACCACAACCTTCAACGCCTGGTCATTTACATTTACCGAAAAGCAAAAAGAGATATTATACCTTACTAAAAATGATATTCCAGTAAAATCAACTGAACTTACAGCGCCCCGTTTGATTATTGGTGGCGGATACGATTTTAAACTGGGTAAATCATTAATCATTTCGGCCGAAGCAAATGTGGATGTAACTTTTGATGGCAAAAGAAATACAGTTTACAGCGGTAATACAATCAGTATTGATCCGCATATTGGTTTGGAAGCTTCTATAAGCAATGTGTTTTTTATAAGGGCCGGTATTACCAACTTTCAAAGAGGAACCCAGGATGGTGATACAACCAATAAAAAGAAAGTGTGGATTTATCAGCCAAGTGCCGGTGCCGGGTTTAAAATCAGAAATATCATGATTGATTATGCATTTACAAATCTTGCAAATCAGTCAAACCCATTATACACCCATATATTTTCATTGCGTTTTAATATAGCAGGCAAAAAAGAAATTGAATAAAAAATTATTTACAATACTCGGTATGAAAAAACTTCTAGCAGCATCAATAATCTTACTACTGGCGTTTAACAGCAATGCACAGTTAAACAACAGCTGGATTGATTACAGCAAAACTTATTATAAGTTTAAACTGGCAAAAGATACGTTAACCCGTATTTACCAGCCTGTATTGGCGGCAGCCGGTTTGGGCTCGGTACCTGCACAAAACTTTCAGTTGTGGCGCAATGGAAAAGAAGTACGGATGTTTACCTCTATACCAACAGGAGTTTTGGGTAGCGGAGATTTTTTAGAGTTTTGGGGCCAGATGAATGACGGTAAACCTGATAAAGCTCTATACCGCAACACCGATAATCAAATGTGTGATAAGTACAGCCTGGAGACAGATACCGCTACTTATTTTCTAACCGTTAATACCGCCAGTGCTAATCTCAGGTATTTAGCTGCCGCAAATCCTACAGCTGGTAATGTATTACCTGCCGAACCCTATTTTATGCGCAGGATTGAGCAGCATTACCGTAACCAGATAAACAAAGGTTATGCTGCTGTTATTGGTGAATATGTATACTCCTCTTCGTACGATGCCGGCGAAAGCTGGACAAGCGATAATATTGCACCCTGCTGCGGATTGGTAAAAGTGCTGGATAATATTAATAAGTACACCGCAGGGCCACAGAATAATGTAATGTTTACAGTTACGGCAGTTGGCAATGCATTAAACCCCAGAGAACTGGTTTGTAAAGTACAAGGCACCCAGGTTGGAGGATTGATGCCCATGCCTTATTTCAATCTTCGTAAAGATACCATCAGAAATTTGCCACTTTCTATTTTAAACAGCCCGACTTTTATTGGTGTAAGTATTAATGGTAATTCAACCCTTGCAACAGACCGTATTGTGGTAAGTTGTTTTTCGGTTACTTATCCTGCAACCTTTAATTTCAACAATGAAAAGAATTTTTATTTTGAATTAAAGGATAATACTTTAGGTAATTACCTGGTGATAACAAACTTTAATACAAATGGTGTTGCACCTATTTTATATGATTATAATGGTGGAAAAAGAATAATAGGCGATATCAGCGTTGCAGGCCAGGTAAGGTTTGTGCTGGCACCCTCAACAGATACTTTAAGAAAATTTAATCTCATTAGTGGAGATGCTTCCAACTCCCAGCCAGTAACAACTTTAACGGCAAGAACCTTTGTTAATTATGCCAATGCAGCCAACCAGGGTAATTATTTAATTATCAGTAACCCTGCTTTATACAACAATGGTTCCGGTGTAAACAATGTAGACTTATACCGCCAATACCGCAGCACAATAGCCGGTGGCAGTTTTAATGCAAAAGTTTACAACATTGATGAATTGAATGACCAGTTTGGATTTGGTATAAAAAAACATCCATCGGCTATACGGGATTTTATTGTGTATGCCAATCAGCAGTTTAATCCTGTTCCAAAATATGTATTTATCATTGGCCGCGGATTAAGTTATCTTGATTATACACTTAACCAGGCTAATCCAATTGCAGAGCAGTTGGATATGGTACAAACTTTTGGCTGGCCTGCATCCGATGTCTTATTAGCCAGTGCACCAGGCACAAGTTACCCGGTGATTCCCATAGGTCGTTTAGGAGCAATAAATGGAACCGAAGTAGGTATTTATCTTGATAAAATGAAACAATATGAACAGGTCCAGCAAACACCGGGTCAAACCATTGGTGATAAAGCGTGGATGAAAAATGGGTTGCATACCATTGGTGGATCTGACAGTTTAGAAAATGCCCAGTTTGGTGTTTATATGAATGGTATTAAAGTAATAATGGAGGACACTTTATTTGGTGCTCATATTGAAACTTTTGCCAAAACTTCGGTTTCAACCATTGAGCAGCAACAAAGCCAGCGTATCAGTGAATTGTTTCAGGAAGGGCTCAGCTATGTAAAATATTTTGGTCACTCATCGGCAAATGAATTAGCCATCAACTTAAACTATCCCGAAAATTATCAAAATGCAGGCAAATATCCATTCGTACATATCAGTGGTTGTACTGTAGGTAATTTTTTCACTTTTAATATTAACCGGTCGGTAAATTATTCAGGTATGTCATTATCTGAAAAATATATTTTTCTTGATCACAAAGGTAGTATTGGCTTTTTAGGAAGTACGCATTTTGGTATTGCGCCATTTTTGAATTTTTACAATGAAAATTTTTATAACAAGATTTCAAGAACCATGTATGGCAATACAATCGGGAATCAGTTAAAGGCCACTATGCAGGAGTTGGGTGGTAATCCTTCCACCCTGGATTATTACACACGTATACACCTGGAGGAGATCAATTTGCATGGTGACCCGGCATTAAGATTAAATACATTTAACAAGCCCGATTATGTTATTGAAGACCAGTTGGTGAAATTTATCCCGAATATTATTACTGTTGGCGATAATAATTTTAGTATAGATATTAAAATGATGAATATTGGCCGGGCAATCAGAGACTCGATGTGGGTAACTGTAAAACAAAAACTGCCAAATGATACCATCAAGATACTTTACAAACAGTATGTTCCGGCAACGATGTATAAAGACTCACTGTATCTTACTGTACCTATTAATCCATTAACCGACAAAGGGCTTAATAAATTAACAGTAACACTTGATGATGGTAACGAAATAGATGAACTGTGGGAAACGAACAATATACTTACTAAAGATTTTTACATTTTTGAAGATGAGTTACGTCCCATTTCGCCATATAACTATTCAATTATTAATCAGCAAAACATAACTTATTATGCCAGTACGGCTAACCCGTTAAACAGCAGCAGGCAATATGTTATGGAGGTTGATACAACAGAATTATTCAACTCTTCATTTAAAAAAACATACAATGCCAGTGGCGTTGGCGGCGTAATAGAATTTAAACCGGCAAATATTACTTATACAGACAGTACTGTTTATTACTGGAGAACTTCTACAGTGCCAACCTCGGGTAATACATTTATATGGAATAATTTTTCGTTTGTCTATTTACCTAACAGTACACCAGGGTTTAACCAGTCGCATTATTTTCAGTTTAAAAAGAATACCTATAATAAGAT
>JAOAUI010000088.1 GCA_030157685.1 Ferruginibacter sp.
TGAATTTCCAGTGCAATATGCTCAATCACATGGCCCATCCAGGTGCCTTCTTCCACACGTTCAAAAAAACCACCATAGGTTCCCACACTGCATCTGTGTTCTATTAACGAAGGTATCATCGCTTCCAGCCGCTCTCTAAAACCGGGAATGCTGTTAGTAGGCATTTTTTCTTTTTCTTCCAGGTCCAGCTTCATCTGTATCAGTTTGGTGCGGCGAACGCTCCAGTAGTTAGGGCCTCTAAGTACTTTAATTTCAATAATCTGCATAAATAAAACAGTTTGATTTTTTTGTTTTTGTTACGGGCATTTGTTTTTCATGGCATCATCGTTGTGTCACTCACTTGTACTGCATACCATTGAGCAACCTTTAACTTAGCGTAGAAAATTTCAGTGTTTCTGTGCTTCCGTGGCAAATCGCCCTAAAGATGGAAATTACCAAAATCATCTTGCTTTGCAAAAAACAAAATTTGTACATTGTGATATCGCCTGTTTGGCAGGCCTATCAAAATTCAAGCAAATGAGTAATCGTCGTTCTTTTCTCCAAAAAATGGGTTTGTTATCTGCATCAGCAATTACAGCCAATATGTTGCAACCTGCCTGGAGCCGCAACCTGCAGGATGCCATGAATAAGGTTGCTTCCATTCCTCCATCCGAGCTGGCAAGCGACGAAGAATTCTGGCATTATGTGCAGCAATCCTATACCATTGCACCCAATTTCATCAACCTGAATAATGGTGGCGTAGCCCCTGCTCCAAAATCGGTTGCCGATGCTATGAAGACGAATTACGACATAAGCAACCAGGCACCCAGTTATTTTATGTGGCGTGTTATAGACCAGGGCAGGGAGCCATTGCGAAAAAACCTGGCTCAACTGGCAGGTTGCAGCGCCGAAGAAATTGCCCTCCACCGCAATGCATCTGAAGCATTGGAAACTGTAATTTTTGGTATTGAATTAAAAGCAGGCGATGAAGTAGTGCTTACCAAACAGGATTACCCCAATATGATTGGTGCCTGGAGGCAACGGGAGCGAAGAGAAGGGATTAAACTGGTTTGGATTAATCTTGAGTTGCCCAGCGAAGATGAAAATTATATAGTTAAGCAATACACCGATGCCTTTACTGCCAAAACAAAAGTGGTGCAGATAACGCATATGATAAACTGGATTGGCCAGAAAATACCGGTGCGTAAAATTGCTGATGAAGCAAAGAAAAACCCGCCTGCCGGTGGGCAGGAAATATTGGTGCTGGTTGATGGTGCTCATACATTTGCACAATTTGAATTTTTAATACCAGATTTAAACTGCGATTATTTTGGAACCAGTTTGCACAAATGGCTGGGAGCACCCATAGGCACAGGTTTTCTGTATGTGCGTAAGGAAAAAATAAGATCAGTCTGGCCATTATTTGGTGCCGGCGATAAAGAAGATGATAATATCCGAAAGTTTGAACACCTGGGCACCAGGCCATTTTATATTGAAGAAGCCATTGACAAAGCCATCGATTTTCATGACATGATAGGCAGCAAAAGAAAAGAAGAAAGATTGCTGTACCTGAAAAATTACTGGATGAATAAAGTGAAAGATCTGCCCGGCGTAAAACTGCATACTTCTTTTAAAAAAGAATTTGGTTGTGCTATTGGTTTGGTAAGTGTAGATGGCAAAACACCCGCAGAGCTGGAAAGTTTTTTATGGGATAATTATAAAATTCATACCGTGGGTATTATTTGGGAAAACATAAAAGGTGTGCGAATTACCCCCAATGTGTACACCAGTACCAAAAATTTAGACAGGTTGGTAGAAGGGATAACTGCATTTGTAAAACCATCTTGATTTATGCAATAGTCCTACGGACTATGAAGAAATCTTAGATGGTTTTATGCCGATAGAAAAGAGATTGGCATATAATTATATACATCGGCATAAAGGGTTGATTTTTAATGTTATCAACATTCGTTAACAACAACTAAGGACTATTAAAACACGTTTTCCCTTATTTTTGCGTTAATCATAAAAATGATCAATGCAATTTGCTAAAGGAAAGCTAATAGCGATTGGAGGAGCAGAAGACAAGGGTACCGATTTAGAGACTGGGAAATTCCAACGCAACAACCTCAATTTTTTTGAACTGGGCATCCTGTCCCGTATTGTAGAAGAAGCCGGCGGCCCGCTGAGCCGTATTGAAGTGATTACAACTGCCAGCATGATTCCTTACGAAGTTGGCGACAATTACCTGAATGCTTTTGGAAAAATAGGCTGCACTAATATTGGTGTGCTGCACATCCGCAACCGTGCCGATACAGCCAATGCCGAATACCTTGAACGCATCAGCACCTGTAACGTAGTTATGTTCAGCGGCGGCAACCAGTTGCGCCTGAGCAGTACATTTGGCGGCACTGCATTTTTAGAAAAAATACTGGATCGTTACCATGATGAACCGGAATTTGTTGTAGCCGGCACATCGGCAGGTGCCATGGCCATGAGCAACACTATGATTTACGAAGGCAATGCCACCCGTGCCCATTTAAAAGGCGAAGTAAAAATTACAACCGGCCTTGGTTTTATGGATGATGTAATTTTTGATTCGCATTTTGAAAAACGTGGCCGTTTTGCCAGGCTGGCGCAGGCAGTGGCAGCAAACCCATCCTGTATTGGTATTGGCCTGGGAGAAGATACAGGTATGATCATTACCAATGGTAATAAAATGGAAGGCATCGGCAGCGGCCTGGTAATGATTGTTGACGGGCACGACATCCTTCACTCTAATATTGCCGATATACCCGATGGAAATCCCATCAGCATCGAAAATTTAAAAGTGCATTTTTGTGAGCATGGAAATGGGTACCTTTTAAAGGAACGTATATTTTTAATGCAGGCTTCTGAAGGTTCTTTAATAAAAAAGCAGGTTAACGTAGAATAATCAGTTCAAAAAATATTTATACCCGTGCATCTCTTAATGGGATGCATTTTCTTTTTATCTTAACGGTATGAACCGGAAAAAATTCATTCAGCAATCATCGCTTGCCACTGCGGGTATTTTAATGAGTAATTATTCTTTTGCCAATTTGAATAATGATTTTCCGGTTGTGAGAGTGCCGGAAAGCCAGCGGAAATTTAAAAGCCCGGCTGTAGAAAAATTAATAACTGAGATAAAAGGCAAAATTGGGAATAAAGAAATAGCCTGGCTGTTTGAGAATTGTTTCCCCAATACTTTAGATACCACGGTTGATTTTGAGATCATCAACGGCAAGCCCGATACATTTGTTATTACAGGCGATATTGATGCCATGTGGTTACGGGATTCATCTGCACAGGTTTGGCCTTACCTGCCGCTGATGAAGGAAGATATAAATTTACAGGAACTGATAAAGGGTGTTATCAACCGGCAGGTAAAATGTATTTTAAAAGACCCTTATGCCAATGCATTTTATAAAGATGAAACAAAAGTGAGCGAATGGAAAGATGATAAAACAACCATGAAACCCGGCATACATGAGCGCAAGTGGGAGATAGATAGTTTGTGTTACCCGATACGTTTGGCTTATGGTTATTGGAAAGAAACAGGAGATACTTCTCCTTTTGATGCAGACTGGAAAGAAGCCATGAGATTGATTGTAAAAACTTTTAAAGAACAACAAAGATTGGAGAATAATGGCCCTTATAAATTTGAACGCACAACCAGTTGGGCAACCGATGGTGTGCCATTAGGGGGTTATGGTTATCCAACAAAAAAGATCGGGTTAATACATTCCATGTTCAGGCCGAGTGATGATGCGACGGTATTTCCTTTTAATGTGCCTGGGAATATGTTTGCAGTAAGTGTTCTATGGAGGCTTTATTCCATGATAGAAAATTTAGGTCTAACAAGTTCAATTTTAGGAAAGGATATTTATGGCTTCCTTGAAAGTTTTGAAAATATTGTCGGAAAATATTCAGTTTTCAATCATCCGGAATATGGTAGGATAATTCCTTATGAGATAAATGGATTTGGTAGCTATAATTTAATGGATGATGCTAATATACCTTCACTGCTTTCTCTTAATTATTTGGGAAGTATAAGGGCAAAAGACGATGCAAACATTAATACAAGAAGAATGATTTTAAGTGAGAATAATCCTTTCTTCTTCAAAGGCAAAGCAGCCGAAGGTATTGGCGGCCCGCATGTAGGGATGGATTATATCTGGCCTATGAGTATCATCATGCGTGGATTGACAAGCAACGATGACAAGGAAATAAAAAGTTGCTTAGATATGTTACAGAAAACTCATGCAGGCACCGGTTTTATGCACGAGTCTTTTCATAAAGATGATGCCACCAAATTCACACGCAAATGGTTTGCCTGGGCCAATACCTTGTTTGGCGAATTTGTCTGGAAGGTTTATAAAGAACGTCCGCATTTATTAAACTAAATTTGTAAGATGAAAATTTCATTGATCGCTTTTTTATTTTGTGCAGTCACAGCATTCATGCCGGCAAATAAAAAGAGACGTGTTGTGTTTTTTGGCGACTCTATTACTGCCGCCGGTGCAAAGCCTGGTGGGTATATTCTTAAGCTGGATTCGATGCTTGTTTTGCAGGGCAAGGCCGAGCAATACGAATTGATTGGCGCCGGTGTAAGTGGCAATAAAGTCTATGATCTGTATTTACGTATGGAAGAAGATGTGCTGGCTAAAGAACCTGATATTGTGGTTATCTACATTGGCGTAAATGATGTTTGGCACAAGCGTACTTCGGGCACCGGTACTGATCCGGATAAGTTTGAAAAATTTTACCAGGCCATTATCAATAAACTGAAAGCAAAAAATATTACCGTTATACTTTGCACGCCTGCTACAATAGGAGAGAAGACAGACTTCAGTAACCCGCTTGATGGCGATTTAAATGAGTACAGTAAAATCATCCGCAACATTGCACAGAAAAACAGCCTGTCTGTAGTTGACCTGAGAAAAGTTTTCCTGGATTACGACCTTAAAAATAACCCTGACAATAAAGACAAAGGACTACTGACTTCTGATGGCGTTCACTTAAATGCAAAGGGTAACCAGTTTGTAGCAGATGAAATGTGGAAAGTGATACAGGCATTTTAGTTTTCAATTGTCGTTTAACAAAACATTATACATCCCCGCTTGCGGGGATTTTTGTTTTGTACAAAAAGATATTATCTTGATGCACCGTTCTCTCTGACTGCTGCAACTTTTACATCCAATCCTTTATTTATTCTTTTTTAATTTTTTAAACTAACTAATTATGATGAAATTAAGGCGTAGACAATTGTTTGTATTACTGGCATTACTGGCCTTGCTTTTTTCGGCATGTGAAACCAAGCCAGAAGAAAAAGCTCCCAAGATTGCAGTAGAAGACTTTTTTAAAAATCCTGAAAAATTCAGCTGGCGTATTTCACCCGATGGGGAATATGCTTCTTACCTGAGTCCGCATAACGGGCACACCAATGTATTTGTGCAAAAAATATCCGACAGCGTTGGTGTTCCTGTAACCAATGATACGGTAAGAAATATTTACCGCTATCAGTGGAAAGGCAACCGCATAATTTACCTGCAGGATGTGGGCGGGGATGAAAATTTTCAGCTGTTTTCGGTGGGCAGCGATGGAAAAGATTTAAAAGCGCTCACACCATTTCCAAAAGTGCGTACCGAAATACAGGACGACTGGCGTGATATTGCCGGTAAGGAAAAAGAAGTTATGATTTTATTAAACAAGCGTGATGCCCGTTTTTTTGATCCATACAGCGTGAATATTGAAACCGGAGAATTGAAAGTTTTATTTCAGAATGATAAAAATTACGACACTTGGTTTACTGATCATACCGGTGTTATACGTATTGCTTCAAAAACCGATGGAGTTAATACAAACTATTACCAGCGTGCAACAGAAACAGCTCCATTCGATTCGTTTCTTACTACCACTTATAAAGACCAATTCGCCATCCAGTTCTTTACTTTCGATAATAAGAATATTTATGTATCCAGTAATATTGGCCGTGATAAAACCACTATTGTAGAATATGACCTGGCAGCAAGAAAAGAAGTAAAAGAAATTTACGCCAACCCGGAGTATGATGTGGATGGATTGAGCTATTCAGAAAAGCGTAAAGTATTAACACATGCCAGCTTTACTTCCTGGAAAAGAGAAAATCATTTTTTAGATGCAGAGACAGAAGCTGAGTATAAAAAAATGCAGGATAAATTTAAAGGCTACGAAATCGGCATTTATGGAAATAATAATGCCGAAGATAAATTTGTGGTTTGGACAGGGAATGATAAAGTAGCTGCTAAATATTATTTCTATGATAAAAAAACAGGCGATACCAAATTTCTTGCCGATGCTTTCCCATGGCTGAAGGAAGAGAATATGGCCAGCATGAAAGCTGTTGAATACAAATCAAGAGATGGATTAACCATTCACGGGTATCTTACTTTACCCAAAGGGTATGAAGCTAAAAATTTGCCGGTGGTTATTAATCCGCATGGCGGCCCCTGGGCCAGGGATGACTGGGGTTTTAATAACGAAGCACAAATGTTTGCCAACCGTGGTTATGCAGTTTTGCAAATGAATTT
>JAOAUI010000089.1 GCA_030157685.1 Ferruginibacter sp.
TTGAAAGAAAAAGATTTTACATTTTTTAAATGCTTTTTAATGCGAAGCGTACGCAGGTTGTGGTGCAGGTCTATAATATAATCATATTCTTCTGTAGCCAGTTCATGCAGCATCAGTTCAAAACTATCACCCAGCGTGTGAATTTTATTGATGTATGGGTTATGTTCAACAATATTCCTAAAGGCGTGCTTGGTTAAAAAATGTATTTCATCATCCGGGTAATGTTTACGCAGACAACGGATCACCGGCGTAGTTAACACAATATCGCCGATGGAAGAAAAACGTATGATGAGGAATTTAGCCAATGTAGTTTTTGTTGTTAAGGTAACATTTCTTCTCCTTCTGTATAATTTAGGTCTTTATGAAATGTTTCTTCAGTGAAGTAAAATGCAATAAATGTTACTGCCAGTACAATTATACCGGTAACAATTCCGCTATTAATTAAAGACCATTCCCAGTTCTTTTGAAAAAGGTTTAAGAATAACAGATTTATTAAAGGCAAAGCTCCCCGAACCATATTAGGAATTGTAGTGGCAGCAGTGGCTCTAAGATTAGTGCCAAACTGCTCGGCACCCATAGTTACAAAAATTGCCCAAAAGCCTGTACTGAAGCCTAACAGGGCACAAATGATATACATTCGGGTATCTGAATTATTTACTCCGCTGAAAAAGATAATTAATGAAACTGTTGTAAGTAAATAAAATAACAGCAGTGCTTTTTTACGGCTTTTAAAATACTGGCTTACAAAACCAATTAAAATATCGCCGATAGCAATTGCCGTATAAGCAAACATAATGGAACGCCCAGAATCAATAGTTGTACTTCCAAACATAGCTTTACCAAACCTGTCGCTTTGATTAACCAGGATACCGATCACATACCAGGTTGGCAAACCAATTAAAATTGCCAGAAAATATTTTTTAAACCGCTTTGCACTGGTAAAAAACATCAAAAAATTTCCCCGCTGTACATTTGCATCTTTTACCTGCTTAAACATTCCCGACTCTGCAACACTTATTCTTAGAAATAATAAAAGAATTCCCAACCCTCCTCCTATTTTATAACACAGCCTCCAGTTTTCATTAATTCCACTTGTCCATTGATAGGTAAAGTAAGCAGCTACTGCACCAAATAATCCAATGCCTGCCACCATTGAAGTGCCAATACCTCTTTTATTTTTAGGCAGCAATTCACTAACCAGCGTTATGCCTGCGCCCAACTCACCTGCTAAACCAAGTCCGGCAACAAACCTGCACCAGGCATACTGATCAACTGTTTGAATAAACCCTGTAACAAAATTTGCAGCAGAATATAAAATGATAGACCCAAACAATACTGAAAGCCGTCCTTTTTTATCACCCAAAACACCCCAGATAATTCCACCAATTAATAATCCAAGCATTTGCCAGTTTATTATTTTGGTACTATCTGCCAGTAAGGTAACATCTGTAGCCCCCACAGCCATTACACTGGCTTTTTTTACAATGGTAAACAACAGCAAATCATAAATATCAACAAAGTAGCCCAGTGCGGCTACCACAACAGCAATGTTAAAAACAGAAGCAGATTTATTTTGTGATTGTGTCATCAGCCTTTTTCTTTTTGCCAAAAAACAATTTAATAAAAATGGGAGCCGTGGTAACCAATACAATACCAACTACAATCATTTCAAGATGTTCCTTCAGGTCGAAACCGTAGGCAGAGAGTAACCATTTCTGTAAAAAAAATCCGCCCAGTATCATGGATGTTACCCAGGCAATGCAACCAACAATATTATAAAAAGAAAATTTAGCTTTATTCATATCAACAATGCCGGCAATCAATGGCGCAAAAGTTCTTACTATAGGAACAAATCTTGCAAATACAATTGCACCCCCGCCATGCCTTTCATAAAAATCATGTGCTTCACTCAGGTAGCGTTTTTTAAAGAACCACCGGTCTCGCCAGCTATACATACCATGGCCAAATTTTTTACCAAACCAATATCCCAATGCATTCCCGATTATACCGGCAATTGAAATCAGTACAATCAAAACAAACAGATCGAGCCAGTAGCTGTGATTATTATCCATACCAAAGTATTTCAAAAACTGGTAACCTAAACCAGGCTCTGTTCTGCCATCCATTTTTATTTCGTGCGCCGAAAGTCCGGCTACAAATAACAAAGAATCGCCGGGCAGAAAGAAGCCCGCAAATAATCCTGTTTCGGCAAACACCACCAGCAACACAAACCAAAGGCCGCCATTTAATATATACCATTGCGGTTGCAATAAATTTGTCCAGTGAAAATCAAGTAAGAGAAAGTCCGGCATCTGTTAATTTATAATATTATGAAATCCCTGTGGGCCCGTGGGTTCACAGGTCGGCTGCAAAATTTATGGTGTTTCCAATTGCCCTTCCCATTTGCTAACGGCAGCAGTTGCCAAAGCGTTTCCTAAAACATTGGTCATGGTACGGCCCATATCGCAAAATACATCAATGGCTAAAATTAAACCCACACCCTCGGGTGGTAAACCAAACATAGCACCGGTTGCCAGCACCACCACCAGCGATGCCCTGGGCACGCCTGCAATTCCTTTACTGGTTACTAAAAATACCAGCAGCATAATTATCTGCTGGCTTACATCGCCTGTTATAGATGTAATATTAAATGCCTGCGCAATAAACATACTGGCAAAAGTCATGTACATCATGCTGCCATCTAAATTGAATGAATAACCCAGCGGCAAAACAAAGCTTACAATTTTATTATTACATCCAAAGCGTTCCATCTCCTCTACCAGTTTTGGGTAAACAGCTTCGCTGCTGGCTGTACTAAATGCGATTGACATAGGCGCTGCTATCCTGCGAAGCAAAACACGCAATCTGTGTTTTAAAAACAGATACCCAACAAATAATAAAAGTATCCAAAGTATAGCAAGGCCCAGGTAAAACTCGCCAACATAGTATCCAAAAGTTACCAATATCCCCAAACCGTTTTTTGCTATAGCCGCAGCCATGGCACCAAACACACCAAGTGGTGCCAGGTACATTACATACGTAACCATTTTAAGTACTACGTGTGCTAAAGAATCCAGCGCATTAACAATAGGCTCTCCCTTTTTGCCAATGGCAGTAAGTGCCACACCAAAAAAAACAGAAAATACCACCAGTTGCAGAATTTCGTTGTCTGCCATTGCCTCAATCACACTGCGTGGTACCACATGCTCTATAAATTTCTGTAAAGAAAACCCTTTTGATTTTTCAAGTAGATCGCTTACAGCAGCCATATCTGTATTATGAATATCAACCCCAACACCCGGTTTAAAAATATTTACCAATATTAAACCCAGCCCTAGCGAAACCAGCGATGCTGTAATAAACCAAAGCATGGCTTTGCCACCAACACGGCCTACGGTTTTCATATCGCCCAGTTTGGCAATACCCACAACCAGTGTAGCAAACACAATGGGTGCAATAATCATTTGCACAAGGCGTAAAAAGATGGTAGTAAGCAGTTTTAATAAATCAGCAATTTCATTTAACGCAGTAATAGATGCGTTACCATGTGTAGGAGCTGCTGAAATCCTGTCAATCTTCTTACCGCTAGTTAATTGAACCGGTACATAAGATTTATTGGAGTTAGAAACAACCAGCCAACTCTCTTTAGGAATACTGTCTTTTATTCTTTTGTACGAAACTGAATCTTTAACTACAACTATATTTTGAAAAGATTGTGTGCCCGAAATAGTAATACCAATCGAATCTTTACCGGTAAAATCTTTGGCGGGAGAATAACTTATTTTACTTCCAGCTTGATTTTCATTGATAAAATAGCCCGCCACAATACCAAGTACCATGGCAATCAGAATGTATAAAGTAAGCCTGCTTTTTTTTGTTGGTTGATGGGGTATTTCCATAATAATTTATTAATACTGCAATATAATATTAAAAAGCTGTTATAGCCAAGTGACCAACAAAAAGTATCAATGGTTGCTTAATTAAGAATTTATTGCTTATTTTTCAGTTTATTCTTCACCAAAACCAACTATTAAAATGAGTTTATTTGTAAAAAAGTCAGTCAGCCAGTTAATGGCTGATGCAGGCGACTCAGAGAAAGGACTTAAACGTACACTTGGTTCCGGAGCGCTGGTAGCACTTGGCATAGGTGCCATCATTGGTGCAGGCTTATTTGTAAGAACCGCTGCTGCTGCTGCACAAAATGCAGGCCCATCTGTTACAATTGGATTTATTGTTGCCGCAATAGGCTGTGCTTTAGCAGGACTTTGCTATGCCGAACTTTCTTCATCAATTCCTATTTCGGGTAGTGCATACACTTACACTTATGCAACCATGGGCGAATTTATGGCCTGGATAATTGGTTGGGATCTGGTATTGGAATACGCAGTAGGTGCAGCCACAGTTGGTATTGCCTGGAGTGAATATTTAAATAATTTACTCACCAATGTTTTACACACAAGTGCCATCCCGTATCAATGGTGCCACTCTCCTTTTGAAAAATCTTTAGATGGTGTACAGGGTATTATGAATATACCCGCCTTCGGTATTATAGCCCTGCTTAGTTTATTGTTAATTAAAGGAACCAAAGAATCGGCTTTTGTAAACGGTATAATCGTAATTGCAAAAGTTGCCATTGTAATTTTAATAATTATACTTGGCTGGGGTTTTATAAACGGTGCTAACCATACTCCATATATTCCAGAAGCCGGTACATATACCGACCACCAGGGCATATCACATACTTACGGAGGTATTATGGGCATATTAGGAGCAGCGGGAGTTGTATTCTTTGCCTTCATTGGTTTTGATGCGGTAAGTACCGCTGCGCAGGAAACAAAGAATCCAAAAAAATCGATGCCCATTGGTATCCTTGGTTCTCTGGCTATTTGTACTGTGCTCTATATTTTATTTGCGCATGTTTTAACCGGCCTTGCTCCTGTTGAATTTTTCCGCACCACCGGTAAAGAAGCATCTGTAGCGCAGGCTATCAATACCTTTATGCCGGGTTATGGCTGGCTGGCTCAATTAGTTACTGTTGCCATACTTGCAGGTTTTTCTTCTGTAATACTGGTGATGTTGCTTGGCCAAAGCCGTGTGTTCTATTCGATGAGCCGCGATGGTTTATTACCAAAAGTGTTCAGCGATGTACATCCTAAATTTAAAACCCCTTACAAAGCTAATTTAATATTTTTAGGAGTAGTTGGTGCCTTTGCTGCTTTTGTACCTGGCGATATTGTGGGCGATATGACAAGTATTGGTACTCTATTTGCCTTCATGCTGGTTTGTATTGCAGTTATAATACTCCGCAAAACCGACCCCGATATGGTAAGAGAATTTAAGACACCGCTAGTTCCCCTGGTTCCTATCCTTGGTGTTATTGTTTGCGGCGCTATGATTGCCGGCCTTGGCTGGACTAACTGGCTACGTCTGGGTGGCTGGCTGGTACTGGGTGTAATTATCTATTTTATGTACAGTAAAAATCACAGCAAACTCCGTAATCCGGATAAAAGCTGATTGAGATAATTTCTTAGAATTAAAAAAAGTCCCCCGAAATTTCGGGGGGCTTTTTTTATGCTGATAAAAGAACTAACAGACGGATGCTCTCCCTACATTAACCTATCTTCAACCCAATGACAGATACGGATATTATTCCAACACTTTTTGATTACCAGCTTTCGGATATTACCGACAGCAGCAAAACTATTTCAAAACAACAGGCTGAAATTCTTATGAAGTTCTTTGCAGCACAACCATTGTTTAACTGGAGCAAAACCAACAATGGCTGCGAAGCCAGGGCTGATGCCATTTGTGTGCTGTTGCAGCAATGGTGCATTCCGCATTACAAAGCCTGGGTGTTTAGCGGTAAATATTTAAAGAACCACCTGGGCGGTTTAAAACAAAACTGGAACTACCATGTAGCGGCACTGCTGCAAGTGACGGAAGCAGGTGAACTTGTTCATTATATAATTGACCCGGCAACTTCTCCAACCCTTCAAACATTTTATAACTGGGCCGCCGGCATAACCGACTATGCACACAGTTACCAGCTTATAAAAGAACCGCACTGGTATATTTTTTCTCATAAAAAAATTACTGCACACAACTGGAACAGCCGCAACCGCCAAAACCGCAAGTGGATGATACAGGGCCTTGCAGGCATCAATGGCCTCAGCGCTCAGGGCAGGGCCGCCCTGGTTTTTAATAAAAGCAGAATAAAAAAAACAGCCGTGGCTTTTGAAAACCTGAAACAGGAGCAGCCTCCCGATATGTATGGGGATTAAAAAACATAGTTATATTTTTTTTAACAGCAGCATTCCTAACTTTAATACTTTATCAGCAGTTTATGAAATTTACCCATAATTATTGCACTGTCATTCTATTTTCGCTGTTGTTCATAAACAGTACCATCATGGCACAAAACAACAACTGCATTTATAAAAACCCTGTGTTTACCCTAAACTTTGGAACCATTGCAAAAGACGGGGTACCCACCATGTACAATTTAAAAAACTACAATAAAACAACCGGCTCCTGCCCCAACGATGGCTTCTACAGTTTTACCACAGC